>JAKEEG010000031.1 GCA_022616555.1 Ignavibacteriota bacterium
ATAGCCAGCGTGTACGCGAGAATGCCAATTGCCGCAACACCGAATCGCTGCAAGCGAACTTTTGCCGCTTCGTTTATCGAAGGCTTCAACGGAATAAGAATGTTATGGCAGAGAATTCCGGACGCTGCCAGGAGCGCGCTATCGACAGTAGAAAGAATGGCAGAAAGCAATGCCCCAGCAAATAGAATGTACCCGAAGGTCGGAAGATGTCTCTGCGCAAGGGTTGGGAGTATCTGCTCCGGATTTTCGAGGTTCGGAATAACGGAAAATCCAAGCAACCCAATTGAGAAAGGAATAAGTCCAACAAGCAGGTACACTCCCGCCGCCATGAGAGAAGAGCGGCGAGCAACGTGCGCTGAACGCGAGGAAAGTACGCGCGAAATCATCTCCTGTGCCAATACCGAACCGAGCACGGGAACTGCCCATGCTTCGGCAATTCGTAACAATTGTAACACAGTCGGCTGCGGCTCGGCAGGCGTTAGAGAAACCCTTTCGGCGGAAATTGCGGCAAGAGCTTTCGGCACCCCTCCCAAATCGCCTACGAGTGAGAACAGAAGTATAACCAGACCACCAATGACAATGCTCCCTTGCACAATGTCGGTCAGCGCGTCGGCGAGCAAGCCGCCCATGACCGTGTATACAATCACGACTGCTGCCGCAATTGTCACAGTAGTAGAGACATCAAGATTCGACGATGCCGAAAGCACGAGCCCAAACGCGCGTATCTGCGCAGCCGCCCAAAGTAGAGACGTGGGCACAACAATGATGGTAATGATACGCTCAGTCGCAACGGAAAACCGAATACGAAAAAAATCCGCTATCGTGGTAAGCTTCATCCTCCAAAGGGGTACAGCAAAGAACAGTCCCATCAGCAAGAGGCAGAGTGTATAGCCGAATGGGTCTGAGGTAGCTCCTGCAATCCCGTTTTCGTATACCGCGCCTGCCGTACCGATGCAAGATTCCGCTCCGAACCAAGTCGCAAAAATAGAGAACGTCGCTAACAGATAACCGAGCCTTCTGCCCGCAAGGAGATAATCATCCTCAGTCCGGATTTTACGCGAAACGATAAAACCCAGCAGAAGCTGTAGGACGATATAGAGAAGGATGCCGAGGAGGAGTATGCTCATTGTCGATAGGAAATCGGGATAATATAAGAAGCGCTACAAGAAATTCAAAGCATGCGATAGCTTTTTTCTGTCAGTTCCTAGCCTTCCCTCCTTTTTGGAATGTCCTAATTCATTTGTAGATTAATTTACCACTCTCTAAGGAAGGAGACCCACATGAAGATCGTCGTCGCGGGCGGGAGCGGGTTCCTCGGCTCCGCCCTCCTCGCAAAACTTACTGCAACGGGTCATACCGTTATTCTCTTAACCCGAAACCCTCATGCACAGGCGCGCACTATTCCAGATACTGTTCAAAAAGTGCAATGGGATGCGAAGACAATCGGAGACTGGGCAAAATCCATAGACGGCGCGGATGCGGTAGTCAATCTGACTGGAGAATCGATTGGCGGAAAACGATGGTCGAAAACACAGAAGGAAATTCTCATATCGAGCCGTGTGGATTCGACCAAGGCAATCGTTGAAGCGATACGACAAGCCAACACCAAACCAAAAGTTTTAGTGAATCAATCGGCTGTGGGATATTACGGGAATGTTCCCGATGGCAATGTTGAAGAAAACCATCCGCCCGGGAATGATTTTCTTGCCGAGATTTGTCAACGATGGGAGGAAGAAGCGCGAAAAGCAGAAGCGCTCGGCGTGCGGGTTGTCATCCCGCGAACGGGAGTTGTGCTTTCGAAACATGGCGGCGCGCTGCCGAGGATGCTTCTTCCGTTTAATTTATTCATAGGCGGGCCGTTAGGAACGGGCAGGCAGTGGTTCCCGTGGATACATCTTGAAGATGAAATTAACGCGCTGGCCTTCGTACTCAACAATGAAAAACTTAGCGGGCCCGTCAACCTTGCCGCCCCAGAAAGTGCGACAATGGAGCAATTTTGTACGTTGCTCGGCAAAGCCATGCATCGCCCCTCATGGGCGCCCGTGCCGGGATTTGCGCTGAAGATCCTCCTTGGCGAAATGGCGGGACCGTTGCTCTTAGGCGGACAGAAGGTTGATCCTACAAAACTGCAACAAGGAGGGTACCGATTTAAGTATCCGAAACTTGATGAGGCATTGAGAGATGTGTTGGCGGGGTGAGGTTAGGTTTAGGCATATCCCGCATATGCGGGATATATAACAGGAATGATTTTCACTTGCTCTTATCGTCCGAGATTCTTAGTTTTTCTATGCCCAGTAAGTATTAGTTCAAAACAAATAAGCTCATCCACCAGCGCGCGGAAATGAGGAGCCGTGCACCTAGATACAAATTCTCTAACGCCATGCATCGATATTTACCGCGTATCATTTTCTTGCTTATGTATTGCTTTGTTCCTCTTTTATTGTTTGGACAAACCACGTCTGACACAGAAGAGAATACAGCGGTTCCGGATTCTCTTTCAACACAGATCATCGAGGAACAAAAGCCTCTCACTACTCAACGGGCGTGGACAATCCACAAGCTCGACGGCAATCAGCTCCTTTGGCAACCTGATCACGAGCTTGACTATTCGCTGGCGCGTTTACCGGGATTGCTATCGAGGAACAATGAGTTGTTCGTTCGTGGAAGTTTAGCGAGGGAGGTAGGATATTTTCTTGACGGGATTTCATTTACCAATCCTTTTAATAACTCAGCGGGCTTTCCTCTGATTCTCGAGACCATTGAACAGGTCGATTTCCACACCGGCGCGTACGGGGCTCAATTTGGCGGTGCTAACGGCGGGTTGGCTCAGATCACGATGCGTAAAGGTAGTGACGCTCTAACAGGCGGCATAAATATCCAAACAGACGATTTTGCTGGTCCGAGCGGAAGTTTCCTCGGCGCAGGTTCCAACGGCTACCGTAGATTCGTTGGAACCGCTCAGGGTTCGGTAGCGGGAGTGCAATTCTTCGCGGCTGCGCAGCACCGCTATCTTCGGAACCGCCAGCCGATGTTCCTTGAGCCGTTTCGATTCGATAATCTCACGACTGATGCGTTCGGCTCTTGGCCCGAGGGCACTCCATTACCGGGCCCAATCGAATTCCAGCGCAACTATCTCTATAACAACTGGCTGATGGAGAATACGCTTCAGGGCAACCTCACGTACTCTTTTGAGCCGTTTGAAATTCGAGCGTTCGGTAGTTACTCGTTCGAAGAACATCCGGAGGGCGGCGACTGGTCCTCGGCTTTGGAAAATTATTTCCGAAAACGGAAGATGATGAATGAAACGACGACGAAGTTCGGAGCATTACAGATGACGCACAAGATCTCGTCGTCAACATCGTACACGATCTCTTTTTCGGCATACGACCGATTCAATGAGGAACTCGACCCTGATTTTGGGGACAACTGGCTATTGTATACTGATAGCCTCGCGTCAATCGAAAAGGGTTACATAATGCCTAACGGGTCGAACGACTTCCAAACCCGTTTCTTGGGTCCGCCTCCTTACAGCATAATCTATGCATTCAACATCGCACATCCCTTTACACCTAACAATTACTACGCAAAAAACAGCCAGTCGAGTTATTCTCTTGCTGCCGAAGCAACAACAGAAATACTTCCCTTCTGGAAAGTCAGCGGCGGCGGTAAGATCGATTGGTGGACGACGAGGGGGTATAGGATAGATAATATTAGCGCGTATGCAACATACTTCGACTACCTTGACAGCCAACAACCACAACCTCCTCTAACAGAAAGCGAGAAGCGCGCCGAAGCATTCCGTCGCGGTTCCGTGGCCGCTTACGGGTATGATTATAAGGGGATTGAAACTGATGACGAGTTGGATCCACCGCGCACGCCGCAGTTTTTGTCGCTGTTTCTCGATAACGAACTGAATATTAGCGAGTTTACTTTTCGAGCGGGAGGACGATATGATCGGTTTGCCCGCGGAGCACGTACAGAACTTACCATTGTTGCTGGCAATCTTGCCTATCCTCCAAAGGAAAAAGAAGCGGTTGGCTTTTTCCTCCCACGATTAAATGTTTCGTTCCGCCCTTCATCGCAGTACCATTTCTACGCGGCGTTCGGGAAATATGCGCAATTGCCAGCTTTAGCGGATTTCATCAGAGGGTCTTCCTACACACAAGGCGATCCGTACATCATCAGTCGTGATTCTCGCATTGAACCGCTACGCACCTCTCAGTATGAAGTTGGTGGCACAGCAATCCTCTTGGAAGCTGTTTCTCTTTCCACACGGATGTATTATAAGTCGCTCATCAATCAACCTGCAATCGTACGAGCGTATAATACACAAGGGAATTTGATCGTTGTAGGTTATCGCACAGTACAAGAAGAAGCTATCACGCGGGGGCTTGAATTATCAACAAGGGTTACATTCTTTACCGGAGCTATTTTTGATGCGCACTATGTCCTGTCTGACTGGCGTGTTCAAGGCGTCGCAGGGGATGCAAATGTCAGGCCCAGCCAACGCTTTGTAGCCTCGTTAGATTATCATAGCCGCTCGAGCAACCCGTACTTGCAAGATAGGGCATTCGCCGGAGTCGGGTTTACGGTATTATTTACCGCCGAAAGCGGCCTGCCGTACACAAGAATTGCAGGTTTCAGCAATCTTGGACAAGCTACGCCGTGGAATATTGGAGCGCGTCCTTTCATACAGGGCGGAATACCTGCCGAGCCGCTTTATAACTCCTCCACTCCATGGTCATATTATCTTGATGTCAAATTTAGCGCAAGCGTAATGATTGGTCCCGTCCAAACTGAGCTCTATGCGGCAATGTTGAATATCCTCAATACCAAAAACATTCTGAACGTTTACCCAACGACGGGATCTGCGGATAACGACGGCTGGCTCGATAGTCCGTTTTCTACATCTTATAAAGCTATTCCTAACTACGAGGCGTTTTATAGAACCGCCATCCTCAAGAACCACTGGGCGTTCTCGCAAGCCACCGGAGCGGACATGTACGGCACACCGCGACAATTGCGGATTGGAATGAAAGTTAGTATATAATACAATAACAATATGAAATCGCACCGTTTTATCTTATTGTTCCTTTGTGGGAGTTCTCTTTCTGCACAGGATGTTACTCTCTCATCGGAATCCATAAAACCAGATCCATCGTACGGTTGGACAGTTCACTCGTTTAACTCCCAGGTGCTTCTTGGATTGCCGGATAGAAATTTCTCAAAATTTCCGCTGCTTGCTTCGGGCATTGCGGACCTTAGTGGAAACCTGCACCTCCGGGGAAGCCGCGCAGGCGAGGTCGCGTATATGGTTGAAGGCGTCTCGGTCACCAATCCTTTCTTCAACTCGAACGGCGTTCCGCTCATACCCGAAATTATCGAACGGATGGACATACACACGGGAGCGTACGGCGCTCAAATGGGCGGAGGAAACGGAGGCGTCATTTCCTCGCGCATGCGACGCGGCGGAGAGAATCTGGAGTTCAACGTGAACGCTCAGGCGGATGATTTTGCAAGGCCGGGCAAAAGTTTTTATGGAGCTCCGTCAACCGGGCACAAGCGAGTTGTGGGCACACTCGGCGGTACCCTGTTCGGCGCGAGCTTTTTCTTCGGAGGAGAGCACAAATACCTTCGCAACCGCCAGCCGATGTTTTTGGAGCCTTTCAGGTTCGATAATCTCACAGCAGACGCGTTCGGCTACTGGCCCGAAGGCACTCCCCTTCCGGGTCCCGTTGAATTCAAACGCAATTATCTCTACAACAACTGGCAGGAGGGGAACACTCTCCAGGGCAATATCATGCTGCCCATCGGTCCGATTGATGTACAGGCATTCGGAAGCTATGCGCTCGAGGAGCAGTCACAGGGCGGCGAGTGGCCGGTGGCGTTGGAGAACTATTATCGCCAAGCGAGGAATATGATTAATGAGTCGGAGACGTTATTCGGCGCGCTCCGGCTTTCGTCCTCTGTTCTTCCTACCACTCAAATTGCCGTCACCTTCTCCAGCTACGACCGTTCGGCGAGATTGTACGACCCGATGTTCGGTGACGAGTGGGTGCTTTACAGCGACAGCGTCGCATTTCGCGAGAAAGGGTTGCTCATGCCGGACGGCACTACGGGTTTCACAGACCGGTTCTTCGGACCCCCGTCTTACTCCACGATATATGGTTTTCAATTTCGGCATCCTAATGCTCCGAACAACAATTACCGGAAAGACCGGCAGACGAATTACTCGCTCGCACTGGATGTCTCCTCTGATATATTGCCGACATGGATGCTCACCGCGGGTGGAAAAGTTGAGTGGTGGACGATGCGAGAATTTAACGTTACTAGTATCAGCACATCTAACATATATATGTCGAACCCATCTTACATAGCAACCGCAGACACACTGTATGAAAAACGAGTGATGCTCCTTCGTTCGTACGGCATGGAATTTTACGGATACGACTATACAGGGGCGGAGGCGGATGACGGCTTCGACGTGCCACGGGAGCCTCAGTTCTGGAATTTGTACTTCAATAATCGTATTACGGATGATAAACTTGTTCTCAATTTCGGCGCGCGGTACGAGTCGTTTTTCTCCGGCGCGACGATGTTCGATTGGAACAATACTCAGGGTTATGACTTTGACTTGAATATCTTCCCTGAAAACAAGGCAACTCAGCGCCCAAGCGTTGGATTGTTTCTTCCGCGTATTAATGCCTCGTACTCTAGGGATGACGTCGCCTTCTTTGCAGCATTTGGTAAATATGCCCAATACGCGCCATTAGATTATCTCTTGTTAAGCAATGTGAAACTTAGCGGCCGCATCAGCCCCTATACACGTGTCGGCTTTTGGTTAAACGGTGCCCTGCCCGGTTTTTTTGCGGACCCGGAGCGGAGTACACAATTTGAATTAGGCGGGAGGTTCCCGCTACTGCCTCAAGTACCGCTCTTAGTACGAGTGTATTACAAAACATTTACAAACCAGCTGCAATTAGGCCGCGTGTACAATGAACAAGACGCGCCGCAGTTTGTTGCTTTGCTCAACGCAGGTGAAGGCACGTCGAAAGGGATCGAGCTTTCGCTGGAGTTGCTTCGCACAGACGAGTTTACAATTCTAGCGCACTACGCGTATTCCGATGCGCAGGGCCGGACGTCGCATCCGTTTTGGAACAGGCTGGCGGTATCGGATGTGGTTCTTCCTGCCGTTCCGCAAACCCTCATTCCGTTTGATTACGACCGAACACATCGTGTGGTAGGGCTCTTCGACTACCGGTATGACGATATAACTTTCGAGCCGCTACGGGAACTGGGTATCACTGCGTTGCTCACGGTGCAGAGCGGCCATCGATACACAAAACTGCAGGGGTTTAGCGGAGGATTCGGGTCTGGAACTGCTTGGAATATTGGCGTCCGCCCAATAAGCGACCCCCGCGTCGCAACTCCTGAAGAACCATATAACAGCTCACGGACTCCGCTCTATGTGAACCTTGACCTGCGTGCAAGCATATTATTTAAAGTCAGTGGAGTCCGCACGGAATTCTTCGTCACCCTGCTCAATATCTTCAACACAAAACACGTCCTCAACGTTTTTCCAACGACCGGCACGCCGACTGGTGACAGTTGGTTTAACAGTTCGGTCTACTCAAACTTTTTTGCCTCCGTCCCCCGCTACACAGAATTCTATTCAACCATCAACCTGAAGAACGGCTGGGCGTACTCTCAGGCAACGGGCAATCTCTTATATGGGGAGCCCATGCAAATACGCGCCGGGATAACGGTAGGCCTCTAAAATGCTGAAGCACTGCTTCCATATCGTACTTGGATTGATGATCGCAACGCAGGCGTATGCGTTCCAAACGGATATGCCGGATAAGTCCAGGCGCGCAGAACCGCGATCATTACACAAGACTACCGGTACTCCACGTTACGCCGTTCTCAACATCAACAATTTGCGTACGTGGCATCGCAGCGACGGACAATCAAACCACTCGCCGTCAAGCGACAACGGGTTGTACTACCCGCGATTTACCGCATGGACTATTTATCAAGACGGGCTGATGTACGGCGGTAAAGCATACGTGGACCCGGGATTTACTCAGGGTGCACCTTACAGCCAGATCATACGCGTCGGAGGAGCAACTTATGGGACCGGCACACAGGCAGGACACGTCACAGGCTTAGGCGCTGCGGCAGTTGCAATAAACCCGAGCGACCCTAACGCGCGGATTTACCGTATTCGACGTGATTACTTTACCTTAAAGGGTCCAATAACAGGCGCGTATACTGAGGAATTACGCCGCGACGCTGCAGAAGTGTATGAAAAGTCGGTACCTGAAATTTCGGACGCCGATATGGAGGCAGTCGTCGCTCAGTATGCAACTGACTGGGACGAATGGCCTGTTCAATTTGGCGCTCCATTCATCGACCGGAACGGCAACGGCATATATGATCCTCCGCCTGCATTTACCATAGGCAACCCTGACGACGACACGGATAATTTCACGGTTGACAGTTTAATCAAGGGGCAATACGACGAGCCGGGCGTCGCCGGAACGGACGACTCAGCTCCTGCCGACCAGGTGATCTGAACGGTATATAACGACTTGAACCGTACACTGACTTTCCAAGCCTTCAGTTCCGAACCCCTTGGTCTGGAAATACAAAAAACTGTGTGGGCATACAAACGCACTGACGCGTTTGGGAATATGTACTTCCAGCGTTGGAAGCTCATCAACAAAGGCGGTGTTGATATCGATAACTTTGGCACGAAAGGGGCGTTGTATATCGACAGCCTCTATATCGGCCAATGGTCCGACCCGGATATCGGCAACGCTGGAGACGACCTTATCGGCTCCGACCCCGCGATGAATTTAGGATACGCGTATAATAGCTCGGCTACAGATCTGGAATACCAAAAATACAGCCTTGCCCCTCCTGCCGCGGGGTATTATTATTTGCAGGGTCCATTGGTAGAGTCTCCCTCTGATTCTGCGATATTTGATTTGAAGCGGAAATACGGATTTAAGAATCTTTCTCTTCAGTCGGTTGGTAGTCAATATCCATGTGCAGAGTGCGGTCAATATTCAGATATTCCTTATGCCATCTATACCCCGCGCTATTGGTGGAATTTCTTGCAAGGCTATATCTACGGGAGTCTAACCCCAACGCCATTTTTGGATCACAACGGCAATCCCACGAAGTTTCTTTTTTCCGGCGACCCGATAACACAAACCGGGCATATCGACGGGTTGGGAACGAGTTACTCTCCCGCTCCGGGCGACAGACGGCTGTTGCTCTCATCCGGTCCGGTTACGCTCGCGCCAGGAGACACGCAGGAGGTCATGGTCGCCGTCGTTGTGGGTTTGGTGGTGGATCGGCTTTCAAGCATCAGTGTCTTGGGACTCAACGGCAAATACGCCGAACGCTCACATCGCTCGCTCTTTAGTGTTGCACGCCCGTCGGCTCAGCCGATAGTGAATGCCATAGAGCTTGACGAGGAAGTGATACTCGAATGGGGCTCGGATATCCAACAAATTGAAGAAACTGAGAACACGGTTATTTCCGGGGAGTATGTGTTCGAAGGGTATAATGTGTACGAGCTGCCTTCGGCAAATGCGAGCATTTTCAACGGCAGGAAAATTGCGACGTTCGACGTAAAGAATGGAGTCACCACAATCATTGAAGACCAGTTCGATACGGAAACTGGATTGGTGATCCCGAAAGTCGTCCAGAAGGGAAGCGACAGCGGTGTGCAGCGATACCTGCGCGTCACGCACAGCCAATTTTATGGCAGCGAATATAATCCGCAGCCGTTGCGGAATGGACGCGAATATTATTTCGCGGTAACGGCGTACAACTACACACCCATTCAGGGATCCCAGCCCAAAGTATTCGAATCAACGCCAATGATACTGAAAGTGAAACCGCGAATTCCGTTCGGGGTGAACTATCAATCCGCATACGGCGATACCCTTAGCGTGACGCATGTACAAGGCCCCGGCACGGCAAGTATCTACCCGATCATCATCAACCCGGCTGCGGGAACAGGCGACACGTATGAAGTCCGCATCGATACGGCGAACGGCGCCACGGTGTGGTCGTTGCGGAACGCAAGCACCAACAACCTTATTCTAGACAACCAAACGAATATCAGCGGGGATGAGGATTACCATACGGTTGAAGGTGGGATATTACTCAAAGTCTCCGATGTTCCCATAACACCAAAAATTACCGGGTCAACTGCATCGTTAAAACAAACTGGGACGTCCGGTCCCGGGGACGTTTTTACTTACACCTCTCCCTCGCCGCAAACGGGTCCCGCCGTACAACAAGAGAGCGCCCGAAGAGTAGGCGTCTTTCCAAATCCGTTTTATGCGGACGCGTCTGCTGATATTTCAAACGGACGCCGAATTGTGACGTTCACCAACCTGCCCGAGCGGACAACCATCCGCATTTTTAATCTTGCAGGGCATTTGGTTCGGACGCTGGAGAAAAACGACACATCGCAGTACTTAGAGTGGGACCTCACGAACGAGCACAATTGGCAGGCGGCAAGCGGTATCTATGTTTGTCACGTCGAAATGCCTGATATTGGAGAATCAAAAGTCCTCAAACTTGCCATTATCCAGCCCCAACTTATTCCTGGGTACTAGAGCCATTTCAAAATAGTACTTTGTCATGCCCGCGGATTTTTAGCGGGCATCCACGCGCTGGATTCCCGCTAAAAGCATGCGGGAATGACACAAGTGAGTATTCTTCTGAAGGCTATTAGTCATTCTTCCGCTTCAGCGTATCGGTATGCTAATCCGCAGCTGAGCGCTTCCGCCTAAATCGTCGCTCACATCGAAGTCATATAAACTCGCCCCTACGTATGCATCGACAAGGTTAAGGACGTATGTAATGGCGAGGTAAAACACGAATCTGTCGCGCTCATCGCGGTAGAAATCGCGCGCGTAGCGTGCGTTTCCATCCCCGTTCCCCCCGCCAGCAAGCGACGCCGCATAGCGGTCTGCCGCATCGTTATACAATCTGTTGGCTTTAATCCAGATGCCGCCGAAATATACGCCGAACCCCCAGATAATCGGAATCTTCCAATAGCGCTCGGTGTACACCTGACCTGCTCCCGGCAAGACTGCAGAGAGAAGCACTGCTGTCGTGGTGGACTTTGTTTGGATTGAGGTCGCTTCGGTAGAATCGAGAACACTCCAGAGCTCTATAACAGAAGAGTGTCGTGATGCCTGTTGAGCAAAAGAATACTGAAGTAAGAATGTTAAAGAGAGACAGCACGAAAAGAATATCAAGCGGCGGCGGGTCATTCCATTTCTATCATTCAACCAATGCAACGGCTTCGATTTCCACGCGGGCGTCTTTCGGTAGTCGGGCGACTTCTACTGTACTGCGCGCCGGTTTTGATTCGGAGAAAAACTCGGCGTACACTTCGTTCATTGCGGCGAACTCGCCCATGTCCTTCAAGAACACGGTAGTTTTCACGACGGATTTCAATGACGCCCCGCCGGCTTTCAGCACTGCCTCGACATTCTTGAGAACTAGACGCGTTTGTGCTTTGATGTCGCCGTTCACAAATTGATTTGATGCCGGGTCGATGGCTACCTGCCCTGCCGTGTACACAAATTTTGAATCGACTCGAATCGCCTGGCTATAGGGGCCGATCGGGGCGGGAGCTTTATCGGTAAGAATTTTTTCCAGTGCCATAAAGTTTGAGCGAAAATCGGTTAATGATATTTTTCTACCGCCGCGAAGAGATCGAGCAGGCGGTCGAGGTCATCAAGGGAATAATACTCGATCACAATCTCCCCTCGTCCACCGCCTTTGGGACGAACCGTTACTTTCGTAGCGAGGGCTTGCCGGATTTTTTCTTCCACGCTCCGGACGCTCGACGACGAAACCGTTATCGCGCCTTTCGCAGACGACTTTGCACGCGGCTTGCCGTCTTTCGAGTACAGCTCGACTTTTCGGACCGAGAGGCCGTCATGTACAATTTTTTCGTATAGTTTCAGCTGCAGGCTTTCGCTCGGAATGTTAATCAATGCGCGGGCATGTCCCATTGTCAGCTTGTTGCTTCGCAAGCCTTCTTGAATCTGCAGCGGCAATTTCAGAAGCCGGAGAAAATTCGTCACCGTCGTACGGTCTTTGCCGACCTTCTGCGAGACTTCTTCCTGTGTGAGGCGGCATTCGGAAATCAACCGTTGGTACGCCGCGGCAACTTCCATCGGGTTAAGATGCTCGCGCTGGACGTTTTCGATGATCGCCAGCTCCAGCATCTCGGCGTCCGTTTGCACATCGAGCACGTAAGCGGGAATGTGCGTTAATCCCGCGGCCTGAGCAGCACGCAAACGGCGCTCGCCTGTCACAAGCTGGTATTGCTCGCCGAATCGGCGGACAGTTACCGGCTGGATAACGCCCTTCTCGATAATCGACTGCTTTAACTCATCGAGCGCAGTTCGGTCGAAATCCGAACGCGGTTGAAACGGGTTGGGAAGGATGCGGTCGCACGCGATACGTGCGATGGAACCTTCAGCAACTTGCTCCGGCGCAGTCTCTCCCTCGTTCACGCTCACTTCACGTGTAACAACTTTAGGGATTAACGCGCTCAGCCCCCTGCCTAATACGTTCTTTTTCTGTGTACTCATAATACATTCATTGTCACATTAGGTGGTTTGTGCAGCCGGCTCGGAAAGCATAACCTCGTTATTATTCAACACTTCTTTCGCTAAATCCATATAGTGCCGCGTGCCGGAGCAAATGGCATCGTAGAGAATAATGGGCTTGCCGAAGCTTGGCGCTTCGCTGAGGCGGATATTACGAGAAACGACCGTGTTGAACACTTTATTTCCGAAATACCGCTTTACTTCTTCGACAACCTGATTGGAAAGCTTTAAGCGGGAATCGAACATCGTCAACAAGACACCCTCGATATCGAGATTAGGATTGAGGTTTTTCTTCACCATGTTGATGGTGTTGAACAACTGTCCAAGCCCTTCGAGTGCGAAGTATTCACACTGCACGGGAATCAGCACCGAATCCGCGGCTGTGAGCGCATTGAGCGTCAGCATACCTAACGACGGCGGACAGTCAACAATGATAAAATCAAATTTATCGCGCACTGTCTGCAGGCCGGTTAATAATTTGCGCTCGCGATCCTCCAACCCAACCAATTCTACTTCCGCACCGACAAGGTTAATATGCGAAGGAAGCAGTGAGAGAAACGGCATTTTCGTCTCGACGACAGCATGGTTGGCGTCCAATTCGCCCATCAGGACTTCATAAATCGTTTTGCCTTCCGCGGGGTTTGCGCCAACACCGCTCGTTGCGTTTGCCTGCGGGTCTGTATCGACCACCAGCACGCGCTTTTCTGCCACCGCAATACACGCTGCAAGATTGACCGCCGTGGTTGTTTTCCCCACGCCACCTTTTTGATTCGCTATAACGATAATTTTTCCCATAGACGTATCAAACAACCATCATACCAGCCGAGCACAAAATTGCAACAATGGCGACAACCAATGAGCGCTTCAGCAATTTGGAATACGCCAGCCACCATCCCTCGAATACATCGGGATCGCCTGTGACGGCTTGCTCCAACTGGGTCAGCACTTTACCAACCTGCCATGAAAAAAACAATAGAAGGAGAAAGCAAATTTGCTTCGCCGCCAACAACTTCGACCATAGCGTCGAATAATCGAACCACAAAAACCGCGGGCTCAAGAGCATCAGAAGTATTCCGGTGACCAACAAGGGCCACAGGCTCGACCAGATAAACGGAAGAAACTGTTTCTGGATTTTGAGATTGAGCGCCGAACGCGACGCTTTATCATACTCAACGATGGGCTTGACGACAGCGTTCAGGAATATCAGTCCGCCGACCCACGCAACGACTGAAACAATATGCACGACTCGGCACGCCCAAAGGACAAAATCCATTTATGGAATTCGTTTCTCCCTGTTCTGATGCTCACCGCAACTGTTAACCAATATACTCCTTTTCCAAACGCTATGCAACCGAATGAACGCAAGTTACAGGTGTCTATTCAAGCATATCTCCAACATGAAATTCATAGCCGCGAAGGAACTCTTCAATGCCCATTCGCTTGCGACCTTCCAATTGAATCTCTCGAATTGCGACCGCGCCCTCGCCTGTTGCAAGCGACAGAGATTGTTTATCGACTGCCAGCACCATCCCCGGCTTCGATACTGATCTGGCATGAGGTTCAGGTGTTAAAATATCTGTGCGATAAATTTTGAGCGTACTCTTTTTATGCTTTGTCCATGCGCAGGGAACGGGTGAAAGCCCGCGCACGAAATTATGCACCCGTTGCGAGGGCAAACTCCAATCAATCTTGCAATCATCTTTGAAAATTTTCGGGGCTGGGGTTGCGAGGCTGTTTACTTGTGGTTTAGGGTTCGACTTTCCAAGCTCGATAAGCCGAACGGTCTGCAAAACAATCTCCGCCCCCACTTCCGCAAGCCTGTCATGCAATTCACCTGCCGATTCATCCGGGTTAATGTGTAGGCGCGCTTGAAGGATGGCATTTCCAGTATCGACCTTCTCTTGCAAAAAAAATGTTGTCACACCGGTTTCCTGCTCGCCGTTGATAATCGCCCAATTGATGGGAGCTGCGCCGCGGTATTTAGGCAACAATGAGGCGTGCAGGTTGAACGACCCGAGCTTCGGAATAGTGAATATCTCCGGCGGGAGAATACGAAACGCCACAACGATGATGAGATCGGGCTTAAGGGTTTGGATTTGCGAAACGAACTGGGGGTCTTTCAGATGGTCCGGTTGGAGGATCGGAAGTTTCTCTTCGAGTGCAAGCTCTTTTACAGGAGTATAGCTCACCTGCCGCCCTCTGCCCCGCGGCTTATCGGGAGCTGTGACAACAGCCGAAATCTCGTAGCGGTCATCTATAAGGATGCGGAGACTGGGCAGCGCGAATTCCGGCGTGCCCATAAAGACAATGCGCATGGCGAATGTTTTAAACCTCCACTCCCGTCACAACGGGATAGCTTGCCTCGACATCGCCTTTCTTGATCTTGCTGAGTTTGGGCTTCAGCAATACCTGTTGGGTTTTTGAAATGTGGTCGAAGAACAACACCCCATCCAGATGGTCAATTTCGTGCTGCATCACCCTCGCCAGCAACCCCTCAACATCCATTTCCATTTCTTTGAAATTCCCGTCGCGGAAACGAACTCGAATATTATCCGGTCGCTCGACGTCAGCACGAAGTTCGGGAATACTCAAGCAGCCCTCTTCCATTTTTTCGTTTCCCTCGGCTTGCAGTATTTCCGGGTTAATCATGATAAGCGATTTGAACGGCTTCGCCTGTTTGGTTTTTTCTGCGGCTTCTTCCTCGCTGTCGCCCCGTACGGACTCTTCCACTGCGCCGAGGTCGATGACGAGAACCCTCTGCAACTCGCCTACCTGATTTGCAGCCAGCCCAATGCCGTGCGCATTGTGCATGGTGGCAATCATGTCAACACACAGCTTCACAACGTCATCGGTAAGCTGTTTAACGGGCTTCGCCTTCTTACGCAATACCTCGCTACCGAATAAATATATAGGAAGAATGGACATAATACGAGGAAGAATGAAATTATTCGATTATTCGCTTCGCTCCCTGAAACCGTTTCTTGTAGTAGCTGCTCGAGAGCGATGAAATCGTTACGCCAAAGGATACACTTGCGTGCGCAAACAAGTCATCACCCAGATAAATACCGACGTGCGACGCAGGATGTCCCGTTGTGTTAAAGAAAATCAAATCGCCGAACATCAGGTTGCTAAATCCCACTGGGGATCCGATTTTATATTGATCCCTTGTAGTACGCGGGAGGTCTTTTTGCAACGAGTTTCTGAATACCAGTTGCGTGTAGGCAGAGCAATCGAGACCCCGACCATTATCCCCGCCAAGCAAGTACGGCACGCCCATGTATTTAGAGATTTCGCGCATTACTTTGGCTTGGTCAAGATTCGAGAGAGCGGGATTTTTCTCCTTCCGGAAATCGCGCTCGCCTGCAGCAATGCGTTCCTTCACCGACGCATCGACTGGCGCGTCGTCCTCTCGTCGTTCTTCCGCGGATTCTTTCGCCAGGTCATACTGCGGTGCATTGGTTGGCGTTCGGGTTGTTGCGCCAAAGCGCGGGCTGGGTCCACTACACCCGGCAAGAGCAAGCAGCAGTACCGAAACACCGAGCGCAACACGCCCGCCGCCGACAACGTGAGAAAGCCCCGGGATGAGCCGAGGCTTTCGCAGTACGTTTAATTTCAAGAGTGTGTTATCCAAGATACGCGCGTAATTGTTTGCTGCGAGACGCGTGGCGAAGCCGGCGGATCGCTTTTTCCTTAATCTGCCGTACGCGCTCACGCGTAAGGTTAAACTTTTCACCGATTTCTTCAAGCGTTAATGAATGTTCCTGGTCCAGCCCGAAGTATAACCGAATAACCTGAGCCTCGCGTTCGCTCAGCGTGTTGAGCGCACGTCGGACTTCTTCCTTTAACGACTCATTCATTAAATCGGAATCTGGCGTCGGCGTGCGCTGGTCTTGGATAACATCCAGAAGGCGGTTATCCTCGCCCTGAGCAAACGGGGCGTCCATCGAGAGGTGCCGGCCGGAGATTTTCAGCGTGTCGGAAACCTCGAAGAGCGACATATCCAGCTCTTCCGCCAATTCGCTGGCGCTCGGCTCCCGCTCGAATTCCTGTTCCAGTGCACTGAACGCTTTGCCGATTTTATTCAGTGCGCCAACGCGGTTGAGCGGCAAACGCACGATACGAGACTGCTCAGCGAGCGCCTGCAGAATCGACTGCCGAATCCACCACACGGCGTACGAAATAAACTTAAACCCACGCGTCTCATCAAACCGCTTCGCGGCTTTGATGAGACCGAGATTGCCTTCGTTGATCAAGTCACCCAACGATAACCCTTGGTTCTGGTATTGCTTGGCGACACTCACGACAAACCGCAGATTGGCTTTCGTCAACTTCTCGAGTGATTTCTGGTCACCCTTCTTGATTTTCCGGGCAAGGTCGATTTCTTCCTGCGGGGTCAGCAATTCGACTTTGCCGATTTCCTGCAGGTATTTATCTAACGACTGGCTCTCTCTATTTGTGTATTGTTTGCTAATTTTTACCATTTCGCGACTGCCCTTGCGTTTCGTTTACCTATCTAACCTGTAAAACACTTGACAAGGTAAAAAGATTTCAAGTACTTTTCACGTCAATTCTATCGACGATTCCCACAATGCTGGCATCCACCGGAGCCATGTCAACAGGCAGGGGAATAACCGCCTCCCGAGCCGTAATATACATCACCGTTTCACCCGGTCCTGCCCCTACCGTATCCACAGCAACAATGGGTGTCCCGGAGTTTTCTCTCTGTGCATTCAGGGGTTGGATAAACTGCAGCTTGAAGCTTTTGAGATTCTCATCTTTCCGCGTCGCCCAGACAGTGCCTATGACTTTGGCGAAAAACATCCTCAGTCCGCCACATCCAATTTATCGACTACGGCCATAATAACAGCGTCCACCGGCTTGTTCTTCGTGGCTGCCGTCTGACGCGCCGAGCTGCCGGTCGCAATCAACACGACATCGCCTACTCCCGCCTGAACCGTGTCCACAGCCACCACAAATGCATCCTTCACCTTATAGTTCAGGTCAACGTGCTTTACGATAAGGAGCTTTGCACCGACGAGTTCTTCGTCTTTGCGCGTAGCCCAAACCGTGCCGACCACTTTTCCGAGGATCATATCGACCTCATACTATTAGACGCTTTTACCGGCTTTTAGTTACTTCCAGCTTGAATCTTATACGAAAAATCCTGTTGAGAGATTCTCATGTTTCAGCCCCAACTCGCCTCTTCTCGATTAACATCGACACGATGTGAGCCTGGACACCGTTTTGAGAGTCGGCATACGATACATACTATGCCAACTTGTTAAACTAAGCGGCGTACATTACCCTGTTGTCAAGAAACGATAACGTGAGAGGCGGTTACAGAAGAGCAGCCCCGCCGAACAGAGGCGGGATGCGCATTCCGACAACGGAGGTTGCTATGCTTCGTTGACGAACTCCGTCGGAATGGCACTTACCCGTAGATCTCTTTTTCGTTACACTTACAGACCTGAACAAGCTGCCGGTTAAAACGATAGGATGCGTGCGCCGAACGGGTCGACTGCACGTAGAGCATCGGGACTTTGACCGTGCCGCATTTCGGGCATTTGCTGCCCTTTTCTGCCATACCTTTTTTTGCTTTTTCTGCAAAATCTTGTTGCTTCGCCATTGCTGCTGCTCCTCAATATTTCCGTATATACCAAATAAAGAATTTTTAAAACACTCTCACTAAATTTCCACCCGTCTCAATCGCCTTGCGCAAGACCTGAGTGGTATTGCCCAACAGCTCAACATCACTCGAATCTTCCGTTGCTCCACACACACCGGCACTAATCGTCACCGAAAAGCTTTTTTGATCGAGGTTTATGATATTGCTCGCGATATTCTTCCGCAATTTTTCCGCCCAGAGAAACGCTTCGTTTGCCGTCGTCTGCATAAGCAACACGGCAAACTGGTTGAAGTCGTAACGCCCGATAACATCGTAAGGGCGGATAAACGATTTCATCATCCTGCCGACATTCTGCAGGGCAAAGTCAAATCCATCCTTGCCATAGCGGCTCAACAGGTCGTTCATCGAGTCGATGGAGACCATCACCAACGCCAGGTCAGTCGAAAAATCATTTGCGCGCTGGACTTCCTCGTGCATCCGCGCCATGAAGTACTTCCGTGCGGCAACGCCTGTCGTCTCATCCATCGACACGTAGTTGTTCACAACCTCTGACAGGCTGAGAATTTCCAAACCGACGGAAGATGTCTCAACAAGCTTAAGAAGTAGCTTCGCGTCCGATTCAGAGTACGTCTTTACGTCCTTACTCTCTACCACCAGCAAGCCATAACAGCGGCTAACCGAATTAATCGGCAGGAGCATGATGGCTCCGGCTGAATCCACTCGTTCAGCCTTATAGAAGCGCGGAAGCCCTTCCGGGTCAAACTTATCAAAAATTCTCGGTACGCTCGCCTGTAGGACAGTCCCCACCAAACTATGCTGTGGGTCTATCTCCTGAGTCAAGGCAACGTACGGGTCATTCATTCTGTTCATGACGTACTGAACAACCCACGCTTTCCGGTTTTCGTCGTACAACACAACCGAAATGTAATCCCATGTCACCAACCGTGAAGCTTCTTCCGAAAGCGCACGGACAATATTGTACAAACCGAAATCAAGCTTCATCTGCTCCCGCATTCGTGTGATGGAACGCAGGACTTCAGAATCGACCAGTAAATCGTACTTATCCGTATAGCTCTTAATCAGCGCCGAAATAAGCTTTGTAAATTGACCGATCAGCGCCAGGGTTTCGGAACCAAACG
The DNA here is from genome assembly GCA_022616555.1 of Ignavibacteriota bacterium. GTDB lineage: Bacteria > Bacteroidota > Ignavibacteria > UBA10030 > UBA10030 > JAKEEG01. The sequence goes on from JAKEEG010000031.1 coordinate 19,422, forward strand.
CATCTTCCACAAGGCTATCCAACACCATCACGGCGACGGGCTCGCCTGTGGATCCGCTGGCCTTGGGATAAAACACAGGCACACCGGCGAATGCCTTTACAGGTTCAACATCTTCGTAATAGCCAAGCATCTCGAGTTGCCCTGAGATGTTGACTCTGCTCAGAATCTGCGGTTTCCCGCGTTCAGCAATTTGACTGATAATATCGGTGCCAAGTTCGCGACGACGGTGAGGGGTGAATTTATCGCTATCCGATACAAAACTTTCCAGCACCATCTGATTCTTATCGCGGTTAATCCAAAACAATGCTACCGTGTGGGCAAAATTGGCGTCTTTAACAGTCGTCAGCACTTTCTTCATCAAGAAGCTGAACTCGGACTTTGGTCCTGCTTCTCTGTTAAAGACCTCTTCGTCAACATCGCAAAAATCGGAAAGCTGGAAGGTGTACTCTGTTTCCTTGGATTGCGATCCACGTGCAGACTCTGCCACGCCCATCGGTTCTGCCGGAACTCCAACGTTTTCATCTACTTCGACCCTGTAGGATTTCCCTTCGGGCTGAAAATCTTCGAAAACGTTACGTGTCATTTCGGGGTCTTCCTCCGCATTGTGAAAGGATGGTTGCAGCCTCCCTGTCATTCCATCACTCCCGGATTCTGATGTTCCCATGGATTTCGGACGACGGAATGTTACCGCAACATAGGCAAGCGATGCGCCGGAGAGTAAAAAAGCCACCGCCGACGCAGTAAACAAGCCGACAATAAATAAAACGACGCCCGCGAGGACAATCAGTTCCTGGCTTCGCGAGAGAGCGTTAAACCACGAACGAATTGTCTTTAGCAAACGGGCGTCAATCATCGAATGCAGATAGTGTGTTGGATGCCCTCAAAATAATGGATAAATGTAATTAAATAGTAACCGAAAGTCAAGGTAAAACGCTGTCTTTTTGACGCTCGGCACTCTCATTTCTCGGAAATTCGCGATAAAAGTCGGTCAAACTGTCGCTCACGGCGGCACTTTGCTTGCGGCAGTAGCTTTTTTTCCCTACTTTTTCAATAAATCTTCGTGTTCAACGATTTCGTCTCATCCTTCCTCCAATGAAAGCTGTAATAATGGCGGGTGGTTTTGGTACTAGGCTAAGGCCGCTCACCTGCAATATTCCCAAACCGATGGTGCCGATGGCAAACAAGCCGATGATGGAACACATCGTCGCGCTGCTGAAGAAACACGGCATCACAGAGCACATCGCGACACTGTACTACCAGCCGGAGATCATTTCGAATTATTTCGGCGACGGCAGCGACTTCGGCGTCAAGCTGCAATACAGAAAAGCGGAAGCGGATTTTGGCACAGCAGGCAGCGTGCGCAATGCAAAGGATTTTCTCGACCAGAAATTTTTGGTCATTAGCGGCGATGTGCTAACGGACTTCGATTTAACGGCAGCAATCAAGTTCCATGAATCAAAAAAAGCGCTGGCGACAATTGTGCTGACGCGCGTTGCGAACCCGCTTCAGTTTGGAGTGGTTATTGCGCGCGACGACGGAAAAATTACGCGCTTCCTCGAAAAGCCGTCATGGGGCGAAGTATTCAGCGACACCATCAATACCGGCATCTATATCTTCGAGCCGGAAGTTCTCGACTTTATTCCCAAAGGCGAAGAATTCGATTTC
>JAKEEG010000032.1 GCA_022616555.1 Ignavibacteriota bacterium
ACCGTCATCGGAGACACTCGGCGCTCGGATATCACTCGCCGGTTGACTTCGAACAATTACACTCTTAACTTCGTGTCCAACTTTTCGGGGAAAGATCAATATACTCATTCCGCTTTGTAGGCGCAACACTATCACGCGGCTTGTTTATACTGATGTGCATACAAAAGTTTTTCGAGACTCCAAATAGTATTTGTTAAGCCCGCTTCCATAGCAGGCGTTACCCTGAGCGTCCTATGAACACGGACAAAGTTGTAATGGAAGAAATGGATAGCGAGAGCGGCTTTGAGGCTGGTAAGACGCTTGGAAAAGGCGTTCGTGAGCCTCGTAAATCGTCTCATATTCATTCGGATAGTAAGGTTTTGCCTCTCAACGAGAGACGTGGAGATATGCTTCCTCACGGGGAAGCCGGTAATGGGCTTGATAGTGATGCCGACACAATCGGGCGGCGAATAACGATGTTCGCCCTGAATAACCTTTTCGGGGACTGAGAAACGCTTGTGTATTTGAGCGTAGTCAATATCTTCCCCGAACACATAATCAACTGCATCTCTGTACGCGCTAAAGGCATCGGTAGAGAGTTGGAAGCGGCTACGAATACGAGCCTTTAACTCAGAGAGGAATGAAATTGAGAGTTCAGAGTTCCGTTTGCCAACGGAGAAAGCGGGAATCAGTTTTGTATCGGGGTCGAGAGCGACAAATGTGTATGCGTCGCCGTACTCGAGAGGATCACCTAAGCGCAGTCGTTTCTGTTTTTTACCGATGTATGTCCATATTTCATCTACTTGGATACGCTTAATGTCGAGATTCATCATTTCACGGTCGAGAATATCACGGGCTACGTTCCCTGCGGAGAGCATAAGCCGAATGATGGTATCTCTATGGACTCCGGTTAAGCGTTCGATAGACCGGACGGAAAGCCCCTCTACGAGATGGGAGAGGATAAGGGTTTTCTTAGAAGCTGGTAAGGCGTTCATTGCAGACCTCCTTGCATTTAAGCCCGCAATGAACGATATTGGAGTAGGGTTACCGTTTCGTCCAAAGCGAGGCGGTGATTACTTAGGGCTTGCGGGTGTTAGCGCACCTGCAAGCCTGTTTGTTAATAAGAATCAGCAAAGGCAGACGGTACTACGTGCAGAGTCCTTGACCTCTCAGTCTTTTCTCTCTGCATTTCCAGTATTGCGTACTGGTAGCTTAGGTTTCGCTCAACCCTTCCCGTCTGCCTTTTATTTTTCACGTAGTTGTATCTTCCCTTCTTTTTCGATAAACCGTTCGTCTCTCGCTATTGCATTTGCGACTACGATTCGGGCATTTGGAGTTTTCAAACGCCCAAAACTTTGTAGTTTCTCTCGGATTTCGGTTCGGGTAAGGGCGTGGTATTCGCGTAAGAGTATTTCGACAGCATCGGCGATAGAAGTATCGTCGGTAATGCGTATTTGTTGCTCTGTGGTAAGTTTAAGTTCTTTACCGCCGTGCATCTGGTAAACGTCAAAAAAGAAGCGGAGTTGTTCAATAATGCGTTTTCTTTGTGCTTCAAGCGTATCAATGTCCTTTTCAAGTTGGAGGAGTTCTTGATACTGCTTTTTCCAGTTTATAGATATTGAGCGCACGAAAGACTCAGTAAACTTAGTTTTGGCAGGCACGATTCGAGACCTTTATTTAATGACGTAACCAAATTACGTTGCTGAAATGAGAAAGTCAAGTACTTTTTTGTGAAAATTCTCCGATTGGTCGGGTTGCGGATAACAGGCATGGAATCGAGACCGTCGTCTAAACGCCGTAACCCGACTGAGAGGGGATGTTGAGGGGTGGTTGGTGTGCTGGTGCTGGGATGCAGAAATCGAAGAATCAAGAAAATTCAGTTAAACAGGTAGCTTCCCTGTAATGCAAATTAGGACACTACCCAAATTCGAAGTCTCGGTTGGCAAAGTGAAAACTGTGTCTAAGGAAAGCGCTGCCAAAACATAAATAGACAACAGGATAATAAGAATCTGAAAAGCGTTGAGTTTTTCTTGTTCGTTTTCGTCCATACTTCTCCTTGCTTTCGTGGATGTCTCTGAGTGCTCTGCCAAGCGTCGCGCAGAAAAGTTTATGTTTTCAGTAAAACCAAGGAATGTGGCTTTTACCAGAATCCTTTTGAATAGATACGCGTCCGTGAAGGGTAAACAGAGGTAAGTGGCTCAGTTTGATATTTTGTTTGTCATATTCCTGCTTATCTTGGTAGCCATTGAAAGAATTCTTTTTGACACCCACCAATTGAGGCGATAATAAATCCGAGAAACACAAGAACAAAGAGAACAATACCCGCCGACCATTGACTTTCTTTCATTCGTTCTTTATCGGCATCAGTTTCTTGATGTTGATGCTCATGACAATACATACTTCCGCGAATTGCCCAGTTACTGCATTGCACACCATCTTGATTCTTCCCAATACAATACATCTTCGCTCTTGCCATAGATGCCCACTTGTTTACAGACGTTAAGCAATCGCTACTTACAAATCCACCGGTCAACCCCACCATGACCTGAACACGCACCGCTCCCCGTTGCCGAGCTTGTTGTCCCATCCTTGCATACTGCACCGCTCCTCCCATTCGGACAATCGCCCGAGGGTCCAGTCAAGGTATCGCACGATACGACCAGCCCTGCCAAATAAATTGCTATAATAATAAAAAGAATATGCAGGATGTTCTTTTTCATTTTTTCTTCCTCACATATACTTTCTTGCCTTTTTTATTGTAATAGTATTTACCGCCTTTCGGGCCTGTGTATATAGTTTTGCCTGATGGCGTAGTTTCTACACCACTGCCCTGGTAACTTCTTGTAGAGTCCTTTTGCTCGTTCGAGATCTTTTGCGGCGTAATGTTTGAAAGCGTCGGGGGCTTACAGACGGAACATGGAGAGTGCGAAACAGCGGCGCTTCGAAGCGAGATAGAAGAAGCCCCATTCTTCACATAAGAACAGGTTACCCGGTGATACTTCTTTCCAGACTTTGTTACGTAAACAGTTTGGTCATCCTGAGGGAAACAAGTAGCGGTAAAGAAAATAACAAAAAGAGAGACGAGGTAATACCGGGTGGTATTCATATTATCCTCAATATGGCGTGAGTGGTTGAAAGGCAGGTGAAGTTTAGAAATTTCAAAATTAAAAAGCAAGCATCTCAAACGCCTTCAAATAAAGCCTATAATCCGCCCTTATCCGTCCCATCCGCGTTTCCTGTGTTCTATTGCCTTTGCCCTAATCTGTCATCTGTAATCCGTAATCTCCACCGCCAAATTGTCATCTCGTCCAGCCAGTTAACATTTATTTTTACTGTCAAAATGACTTGCGGTAAATTTTTGAGCTAAAGAAATTTTCGCTCCCCTCTTGACAAGTTAAATCCAGCCAACCCGGCTAGGCAAAATCTCACGCGCGCAAAATGTAAAACTTTTCGATACATCCAAAATCAACATTTTCAAGTTCGTGTCAAGTACTTTATTTTCATTTTAGAAAATTTTTTACTTGACAAATGTAAATCAATATAGTATATTGGGAAATCTTGCAAGATCGGTATTCCCCCTATTCCTAGGATAGCGGGGACTCCGCAAAATCGCCCCCTTGGTTACCAAAGTAAAATCAGAATAATTCAAATTGTGAACCCAACCCCCGCGTCCCGTTGGGACGCTGCCCCCTTCCCTAAATTTTAGGGAAGGGGGTTGGGGGATGGGTTCCGCAGAATGATCGCACACTCTGTCTCGTGTACGATCATTCAGAATAAGCGCATCAGTGCGAATCTGCTAAATCTGTGCAAATCTTGCGCTGCTGCATCATCCTAACTATTGCGAAGGTGTCTGACTTCCGGCTGCCTCCCGACGAGTTCGTGGAGTATCTGCGGTCGCGCCGCAGAAGGCCCCGGAGTAAGCGCTAAAGCGACACGCTGTTCTTTGCCACTTAGAGAGCTTGGCCTCTTGGCTGCCTGCTCTATCGCTCCAACCGGACGCTGAACGCCGTTCCGGGTCCGTATAAGCGACTAGTCGTGAAAGCGGACGTGCACTCGTGCCTTCAGCGCGCGTGCAGTTGGATCATGCAGCCAAGCCCCGTAGGCATGCGGGGGCACCTTCGCAGTTAGGATGTTTTTTAAAGGCAGAATTTAGGAGTCAGGAGTAAGGAGATAGAAAAATAAAATGAGATGAGAAAATAAAACATATCGCCCACAAATCAGAAGGCGAGGATATATACCTGCCTGCCGGTAGGCAGGTCCTCGCCTGCAAAGTGGCTTTTGTGCAAGGGCAACCGAAATAGACAGCGGCGTGGAAGGGAAGTTCTTTGTGTCCCCCTCACCGAGGGGGATTAAGGGGGAGGTATTGCTGTTTGTATTTACAACACTTGGCGCGGATACCTTCGCGTTAGTTTGAGCTTTTTTTGCAAAAGTTTTAAATCCGCTTCGATCCGGCTTTGATCTGCTTATTCCTCGTCCTATTGCCTTAAAAACACAAAAGGGCACGACGCATCGTGCCCCTACAAAAACCTTTGTGCTATCACCCTCTCCTCGTAGGAGAGGGCAGCCTTCCGGCAGGCAGGGCGGGTAGGCGTGTCTTTACAGAAATTGTTATTTCTCCACACCCTGCAGCACATCCATCGCGCGGTCGAGGTCTTGCACATCGACGATCACCGATGCGGACTTCTGCCCTTTGCCCACGGTGCCGTAGCAGTAGTCGATGTTGAGGCCCGCGTTGCCCAACCGAGAGACGGCCATGGCAAACGACCCGGGCTTGTTATCCAGGTCGATGCGCAGGACTTCCCGCGTTTCCACTTGGTAACCGCCGGCCGCCAGCTCTTTACTCGCGCGGCCGAGGTCGCTGACGGAAATTTTCGCCGTGTCCTGAAACAGCCCTATGGCTTCTATGTTGATTTTGGCGCGGCCAAGGTGGCCGAGCAACTCGCCGAGCGCGCCCGGCTTGTTGTCTACGACAACAAATAATTCCTGAATTTTTTCCATGGTTCCTCCGGTAGGAATAGCCGTGTGGAGAGCTTCAATACAAATTCCCGACGGGCATCTGTTGGCCCTCAAGCGGCGGGGGCACCGTCATGCATGCTTCGCCAAGAATTCGAGGACTTGTTTGTTATACTGTTCTGGATTGTCACGGTGAATACTATGAGAAGAGTTAGGAATCGTGACCTTGTGCGCGTTGGGAAGAATTTGCAGAAGCCGGTCGGTAATGCCGGTAAAAAATCCCGGACTGCGGTCGCCACAGACGAATAGGGTGGGAATTTCGCAACGCAGTGCATCGTTAATGGGGAATCGGTCAAATCCGGGCCCCAGCAACTCAGCCTTCAATGCTTGCGCATTATCCATCATCGTGGTTTGTGCGGCTGGAGGGAGTCGGTCGAAGCCGCCCTTGCCGAGCACGCCATTGATGAACAGACGCACCCCCTCTCCCAGATCGCCCTGGCGGAACGCTTTCTGAGCTGGCTTCATCGCCGAAAGGCCGAATTTCAGGAATTGTATCCCGGTGCCCGGGCTTTTCGTCATGAGCGCGAGAATGTGCATTGGGTTATCTGGATTCTCGACGAGAAGCGGGAGGACAGGCGGCTCTCCGAGTACAAGAGTCCGCACTTGTTCCGGGTGCCGGATTGCCGTGAGGAGTGCCGCATACGCACCGAATGACGACCCAATGACGTGAGCGCGTCCCAGTTGGGCTTCTCGAATCATAGCGCTGAGGTCGTCCGCATGGAGAGAGACGTGGTAATCGCTTCCATCGCTGTCCCAGCGGTTGGGATGATGATACCGTCTGCTGTATGCAATGACACGGTAGCGTGGTGCGAACGCATCAAGTTGGGCGTTCCAAGTTCGATAGTCGCTGACACTCCCGTGGACGAAGACGAGCGGGTTTCCGTTGCCGCGCTCCACGTACTCGAGCGTCGTGTCGTTGGCTGTAATGGTCGGCATGATCGGGATCCTTCCAGACGATACGAAGGAATCGGTTTTTCGGCTAGTGCTGGGAGGAAAATACCATACGGCCGGCAGAATGTCAAGAAGCCCTGGATAATAGTAACGGAACTGCTTGATGGCCTACGAAGTTGGTCGGGCGTTCACTTCGCCGAGTCGAGCTTCTCCAGCTCCTCCTCCACCCGCCTTCGAGTCTCGACTGTCCGTCGTAATTCTTGTACCGGCTCACAGCTTCAAATGCGCGGCGGGCGTCTTCCACCTTACCGAGCTTCGCGTACGCTAGTCCAAGCCGATAATAACCATTGGGAATCAGCGATGTTTCGTTCATCGGCTGGAGCTTCACCAACTCAAGCGCGGTTTGTATCGACTGCTCGTACTGCTCAAGGTCGTACTGCGCTTCAACCATGCCGTACATTGCAGTGGCGCTCTGGTCGACATTGGGATTCGCTTTGAGCACGTCGCGGTACATGCGTATCGCCGACTGGTATTCTTTGAGAGACGCGGTGTTATCGGCTTTGATGAGCATCAGGTCCATATTACTGAGCGGCGTGCGGATGCGCGCTTGCGCAGTCTGAAAATGACGGTTCTGCCACTGGCTGTCCTCTACAAGCCTCGCCTGCTTGTAGGCGGCGATAGCCTTCTCGCGATTGCCGAGTGCTTCGTAGGAGGTTCCCAACCGCACATAGACGTTGTTCGTCACGTTGTCCTTATTATCGATTTTTTCGAGATACATCTCGAAGTTCTTCACAGCCCTGGCGAAATCGTTCTTGACATAGTAGCAGTTGCCCAGCACGCTGTAGGCGAACTCGTCGCCGAATTCCAGCTTGCGCCGCTCGCTGATAGCGATGACTTTCTCCGCCGCCTCAACGGCGGACGCGATACGCTCGTCGCGGTATTCCCATTGCGCGAACGTCACGAGGAACAGCGCGTTCTCCGGGTACTGGTCGATGAGCTTCAGCATATACGCGCGCCCTTCTTCCTCGCGGTGTTCTACGTTGAGGAACTGTGCGAGCAAGAACGCCGCTTCCGTGCGCGTGTAGGTGCCCTTCTCCGCGGCTTGCTTGAGCGACGCGAGGCCGCCTTCGATATCACCGCTGAAGCCGAGGATGTTCAACAGCCAGCGGTAGGATTTCGGCACTTTGCCAACGAGATAACTGAACATCCCGAAGCCCATCTGCGCGTCGTGCAGGTCGGGCTTCAGCGCGATGGCGTCTTTGAGATATGAGTAACCCTTGCGGCCATCCCACGCGGCTTTGAGCAGCGAGCCGTTTCGTTGGTACGCAATGCCGCGGTAGCCGTACGCCCCGCCGAGAAAAAATGTGGCATAAACATCGTTCTTGTCGCGCTCGAGCAATTTATCGCAAATGTTGATCACCGTGTCCGTGAGGGCGAAAAAGGCGTCGAATTCCTTCTCCTCTTTATTAAGAGTGAAGACCCAAAAATGAATCATCGCCTTGAAAAAATACCCGCGCGGGTCATCCGGAGCCATACGGATGACTTCGTTGAATGTCCGTTCGGCGAGGTCCATCTGTAAATTATAGAGCTCGTCGATGCCGCGCACGGTAAGGTCGTGTACCCTCGCCCAATCGGTTGCATCCGCTTTAGTAGTGACAATCGACTGGGCATGCGCTGCCGAGACCAGGCACGCGAGGACAAGCAAAATGTGCAGTATGGGAATGAGTTTTCGCATGATCATAGTATCATAAAAAACGAATCAGATTGGCGATTGTTTCAATGAAATACAAATAGTGCGATTTCACTTATATAATATAACGCATTATGGGCATTTTTATTTCAAGCCTTATTTTTGTAATCTTCCATACTTTTGGCATGTCGACCGTCTTGAAATACGGATTACTCGTGGGAATTGTTACCGTGGCGTTCAGGCTGCTCACAAAATCAGTCTCTATCGGGCATTTTCCTGTTGAGCTGTATGCATCTGTGATTGCAGTCGCGTTCCTAGCTGTTGGGGTATACGTCGGCATTAATCACAAGTCGGTAAAACGCTACATCACCAACGTGAAGCGGGCGGTGTCTAACCTGCGCCGCACTTCTGAAGTGCATCGCAGTTCGCCTCCCGCGTACGTCGAGCCGCTCAGTAAGCGCGAGACTGAGGTCCTTGCACTCATCGCGCAGGGACTATCCAACGAGCAAGTCGCCGAGAGATTATTCGTTTCCGTCAGTACCGTGAAGACTCATCTCATTAATATATACTCCAAGCTCGGTGTCGAGCGACGCACGCAAGCCGTCGCACGAGCACAGGAGCTGAAATTGCTGGAGTCGAAGCCCAACGACTCTGTTACCTATAACCCAACATCTAAGACCTAGGAAAGAATTCCACCTTTCGGTTGATGTAGGACGACCGCTGAAAGACTATATTAAGGGCGTAATTTACCCAACCCTCTCACACTATTGTGGAGCAATACTATGCAACGCATTCTGAAATATGGACTTCTCGGCGGATTGGGCGCTTCAGTATATGTCACAGTGGAGTTCTTCATCGGACTGCATGGCCCGTACCTGAGCGTCGGACGGTATGTCGGGTATCTTCTCTACGTGGCTGTGGCCGTCGGTATCTATCTTGCCATCAAACAAGCCAAGGAGGTTACAGAGGGTGCGCCGCTCACGTTTTGGAAAGCCGTCGGTATCGGCACGGGCGTTGCCGCCATCGCAGGCATCGTCCTCAGCGTGTATAATTGGTTCTACATGATAGCCATCAATCCCAACTTCCTACAGGACTACACAAATTTCATGCTTGATCAGATGCATGCGGAAGGCTCAACATCCGAGCAAATCGCCGAATTCATGCAAATGGTGGAAACGTACAGGTCGCCAGTGTTCCAATTTATGTTCTTTTTCGGTGAGACGATTGTCATCGGGTTTGTTTTCTCGTTAATTGCCGGAGCACTCTTGAGAACGAAACAGCCCGCGGGAACATCGGCTTAGGATAAGGAGAATACACAATGAGAATATATCGAACTCTGTACATTACTATGAAAGGAGAAGGTCAAAAATGTCCAAGAGAATTGCTGTAGTAGTTTTCATCGGGCTGTATGCGATGGCGTCCATCGCATTTGCTCAAGCCGATAAAGGTTACGCGCCTGTCAACGGTCTTAAGCTATACTACGAGATTCATGGCAACAGTCCGGGAACCCCGCTCGTCTTATTGCACGGCTCATTTATGACGATTAATCTTAACTACGGTCAGCTTATTCCGGAGCTCGCAAAGACGCGGAAGGTGGTTGCCGTCGAGATGCAAGGGCATGGCCATACTGCCGATATTGACCGTCCCTTTTCGTTTGAGTCACTGGCAGATGATATCGCAGGGCTTCTACAATACCTAAAGTTCGATAGTGCGGATGTTGCGGGGTATAGTATGGGAGGCGGAGTTGCTGCGCAGTTCGCAATTCGTCACCCAAAGTTGCTTCGGAAACTCGTGCTCATTTCCTGCGTGTTCAAGTCTGAAGGTTGGAGCCCCGAAGGCAGAGCAGCCCTTACCACCCTTACCCCGGAAATATTTGAAGGGTCACCATTGAAGTTGGAATACGACAAGGTTGCCCCCGAACCATCACACTGGTCTCGTCTTTTCAACAAATTAAAACAGGTTGCCACAACGCCGTACGATTTCACTGTAAAAATGAAGTCGGTACAAACTCCGACCTTGATCATCCTCGGAGATTCTGACGGTGTTCTCCCAGAGCATGCCGTGGAAATGTTTCGTCTTCGCGGCGGCTGGGTCAATGGGGATCTCGCCGGATTACCGAGCTCCCAGTTTGCCGTTGTGCCCGGTTCTTCGCATGTTACGTTAATGATGCGCACCAATTTGCTTCTTGCAATGATAGAGCCGTTTCTTGCTGCACCAGCACAGTGAGCGAAGAGATAGTACGTTGGTAGCGGTCATCACGACCCGAGGCTTAGTGTTTTTGCTATCAGAAAACCCATGTATCACCACTCATTAATTACGGAGGATGTATGAGCTATGTTGATGGCTTTGTCATACCAATTAAAAAGAAAAACCTGAAGGCGTACCGCAAAATGGCGACACTCGGGGCCAAACTATGGAAAAAGCATGGTGCGGTGGAATATTTTGAATGTGTCGGCAATGACCTCAAATCGAAGTGGGGGTCAGCGGAATTTCCGAAGACGGTGAAAGTAAGGCAGGGGGAGACTGTGGTCTTTTCGTTCATCGTGTTCAAGTCGCGGGCACATCGAGATAATGTCAACGCAAAAGTCATGAAAGACCCCGTGATGAATGACCCCCAGTATGCAGGTCAGGCGATGCCGTTCGATATGAAGCGAATGGTCTTTGGCGGATTCAAAACCATAGTTGAAGCATAAGTTATTCGTGGAGAGAATAAACGAATGCTGAAACTTCGCGAGAGTTTATTGATATCTACTAGCTCGGTGCTGACCCTTATATGTTCCAGCCCGCGGACTGAATTCCCGCCAAGGATTGGTAGAAAATTTCCACAATGATTGAACGATTCGGGACAGTCCCGTCGATAAGCCCGCCGGTCTTCGAATCGTATGATACGCCATACGGGCAAGAGAAAATGATTGTGCATATGACATGCAAACCCGCTAAGTGATGGCAAGTTATTGTCCTCCTCCTCCCAAAGGGTTCCCTTCGGGAGAGGGGGAATAGAAGGGGAAGGAATACTAACATGACACCAAACGACGTTATCAAACTACTCGAAAAACAAAAAAATGCCCGCGGCATTGCAGCGTGGGAGCGCATGGGCGACAAGAGCATGAAGTCCTTCGGCATGGGAATGACACAACTCCGGCAAGTCGCTAAGAAAATCGGCAAGGATCATGAGCTCGCCCTTAAACTGTGGGAATCCGATTACTACGAAGCGCGCGTCGTCGCGGCATTGATTGATGACCCGAAAAAGGTTAAGCTGAAACAAGTAGAAGCACAGACGAAGAGCGCAGGGTTCTGGATGTTGTGCTACGTATACACGAGCCTCATTGCCCAAACATCGTTTGCGCAGGAGCTCGCTGAAAAATGGATGAAAAGCAAAGATGACCTCCAGAGGCGATCTGGATACCTGGTTCTTTCCAAAATACTCAAGGAAGGAACGGACCTTGACGATAAATTTTTGGAATCGCAGCTTGAGACATTCGAGCAAAAACTTCAGAAAGAGGAGAATTTTGTAAAGGATGCGATGAACGTCGCCATGCTTGCCATCGGCATGCGAAACAAAAAGCTCAACAAGCGCGCGGTGCAAGCGGCAAAGAAAATCGGGACAGTCCAAGTGGACTACGGAGACAATTCCTGTGAGGCCGTGGATTGCATAAAACATCTCACAAACCCGGCGCTCTTGAAAAGATTGGCATGACAATAATTTAACCCTACCCCTTAGTCCCCTTCCCTAAGAATTAGGGAAGGGGTTAGGGGATGGGTTTATATATTAAGGAGAACACAATGAAACGCGTCATCGGCATTGGCGGCATATTTTTTAAGTCGAAGGATACAAAAAAAATAAAGGAATGGTACGCCAAGCACCTCGGCATCACCGGATCGGATGAAACCGGTACTGTCTTTGAGTGGCGCTCGGCGGAAGACTCCGACCGTAAAGGCCAAACTGTCTGGAGTCCCTTTAAAGACGACACAAAATACTTTGAGCCGAGTACGAAAGAATTCATGTTCAACTACCGTGTAGAGAATCTTGTGGCTCTGCTCGATGAACTGCGCAAAGAAGGTGTAACGATCGTCGGGAAGGTTGAAGAGTACGACTATGGGAAATTCGGCTGGATTATGGACCCTGACGGAAACAAGATCGAGCTGTGGGAACCGCCCGCACAAAATGAATTCCCAGGCGCGATACCGATGAAATAGCGATAATCACCCTCCTTCTCAAGGAGGGGTTAGGGGTGGTTAGTTTTTATTTGGGCGATTAAATAGCAATAACGATTTTAAGCTCACCACCCCTTGCCCCTCCTCAAAGAGTAGGGGAATATAGTACGCGAATGAACATCGCACCCCTTTTTGTCTTCTCCAATTCGTGGGCAAAACAAGACAAGTGGACGGATTTTAGATGCGTTGTTCATAACAAAGCTTGTGAAAGTCTACTTGATGATATAGTTTCGTAACATCAAAACATAAGGAGACTTTCTCATGAAACATGTTCTTTTTTTGTTGTGCTGTGTCGCTTTGCTCCCAGCTCTTCACGCTCAACAGCCGCCAACGCCGTGCAAGGATTCCCCGGAATTCAGGCAGTTCGATTTCTGGATTGGCGAGTGGGAGGTGCGAAACCCCAAGGGAGTGAAAGTCGGTGAGAGCAACATCCAGCTCATCATCGCCGATTGCGTGATTTTTGAGAACTGGACCGGTGCCGGCGGAGGCTCGGGCAAGAGTTTTAACGTCTACAATGCCGCGACGAAAAAGTGGCAGCAGTTCTGGGTGGGTTCGGGGGGCGGTGTGCTGGAGTTTTCGGGCGGACTCAACGGCAACAAGATGGAATACACCGCACAATCGACGAGCAAGGACGGCAACGTTATTCATCATCGCATGACGTACTTCAACAATCCGGATAAAACCGTACGCCAGCTGTGGGAGAACTCCACGGATGGTGGTAAACAATGGACGGTAGCTTTCGATGGTTTGTACGTGAGAAAAAATTAGAAGCTATCACAATAATAGCTCCACATCCGAATTTTGAGACAGTCGAAAATAATTTATGGAGATAGCTATGCGGGTCAATCGTTTTATTTATATAGGAGCAATGCTGTTTCTCTTTTCGCATCAAAACGGCGTTCTTTACGCTCAAGAAGCAACTACTGCATCGAATCAGCAGAGTATTCGTGAAATCAATAAACAATATGTCCAAGCATGGCTCAAGAACGATGAATCAGCAGTTCTCTCTCTTTTTACAGAAGATGCGGTAATTTCGCCAAGCGGTATAGGTTCTTTCAAGGGTCTTGAAGAGATACGAGCTTTTTGGTTTCCAAAAGATTCTTCGACGACAGTGATCCATCAGTATACAAATGAAATACTGCATCTAACAATAGAAGCTGATCTAGCACAATCCAGGCAGAAAACATTCTTATCCTGGACGTACGAAAAGGGTTCAACGAAAATGGGAAGGGACCAGTGGGGATATGCAATGACCGTCTACAAAAAACAAAGGGATGGGAATTGGAAAATTTGGCGTCAATTGTGGACAAATGTGAAGGCGATTGATAAATGAGCGGACCACATTGTGTTGCTTTTTCGGGATCCATTACAGCGAGACTCAGCACCATTCGAAAGACTCAGGGCGCCCGCATTGACAGTGATTGTTGAGATTTGTTCTAATATGTCTATTTGAGTTTTAGCAACTGCGTTGTACATTAGCGGTATGCCGGAACTCCCCGACCTGACTATATATATCGAAAGCCTTGAAGCCCGCGTCGTAGGACGACAGTTAGAGAATATTAGGTTGGCAAGTCCCTTTCTGCTCCGTAGTGTTGACCCATCACTCAACGAAGCGAACGGCAAGATCGTGAGAGCAATTCGCCGCATCGGGAAGCGAATTGTCTTTGAGCTGGAGGGCGATTACTATCTTGTACTGCATTTAATGATTGCCGGGCGATTGCAATGGAAAGCGCACGGAGCGAAGGTCGCAGGCAAGATTGCGCTCGCTGCATTCGACTTCCCCAACGGCACGCTCACGTTGACCGAAGCGGGCACGAAAAAACGCGCGGCGATGCATTTCGTGAAGGGCGAACAAGCTCTGAAAGCGCTCGACCGCGGTGGACTGGAGGTGATGGATTCCACTCTGGAGCAATTCCGCACTGCCCTGCTCAGAGAAAATCATACGCTGAAACGCACGCTCACGGACCCGCGACTGTTCAGCGCCATCGGCAACGCGTACTCGGATGAAATACTCCACCGCGCAAAGCTCTCTCCCCTACGGCAAACGAAGCAGTTGAAGGATAATGAAATCGCGCGGCTCCACGATGCAACAAAAATTGTGCTGAACGAGTGGATCGAGCGATTTCGTGGGCAGATTGGCGACGGCTTTCCGACGAAGGTCACGGCCTTTCACAAGGAAATGGCGGTGCACGGGAAATTCAACCAGCCCTGCCCAGTGTGCGGAACGAAAGTCCAGCGCATTGTGTACGCGGAGAACGAGTGCAACTATTGTCCGCGCTGCCAAACGGACGGCAAGGTGTTAGCCGACCGCTCCCTCTCCCGCTTGCTGAAAGACGATTGGCCGCGGACGGTGGAGGAACTTGAGGAGATGACCACGAGCAAAATGACCCCCTCTTAATCTCCCCCTGGAGGGGGAGAAATTTTTCCCTCCCCTTTAGGGGAGGCCGGGTGGGGTCATTCGGTGGTATAGTTTGGATTACCTTTCTACATTGTATATGCCCATTCGCCCATTACAACCCAACGACCGCGCAGAAATCCTCCGCATGCGCCGCGCACTGTGGCCTGATGTCGGCGACGACATGCACGAGTATGAAATGCTCCAGGGCGAGCTTGCCAAGCCCGATTCGTACGCCGTGTTCGTGTATGACAGAAAAAATGGCAGTCTCGGTGGCTTTATCGAGATTTCTGTGCGTAGTCGCGTGGACGGCTCAATGTCTGAGCGAGTCGGTTACATCGAAGGCTGGTATGTCGATGCCGACTTGCGCGGCAAGGGCATCGGCAGGCAGTTGGTTGAAGTCGGCGAGCAATGGACTCGCGAGCGCGGCTTAACGGAAATCGCCAGCGATGCTGAGCAAAACAACGAGCAGTCAATCGCCGCACACAAGTCGTTGGAATATAAAGAGACATTTCGGCTGGTGCATTTTTTAAAGAAGCTTAAATAAAACTCTTTGCTACTAAGATACTAAGGCACTTAGTGTCTTTGTGGTAAAAAATCTTTTACGCTTCACTTGCACCTCGCTGACATTCTTGCTACATTTTCACGCTTCCCACCGGAACTAAATCCCAATTCTTTTTGGAGGAACAATGACGCGCGTTCTGCTCACGCTCTTGCTGTGCTGTTCGTTTGCATTCGCCCAAAAACCGGTCGAATACAAAGCCTCGTTCGATAACGCTGTGCATCACGAGGCGGAAATCTCCGTCACATTTCGCGATATTCCAACGCAAAAGCTTGAAGTGCGTATGAGCCGCACCTCCCCGGGTCGGTACGCGCTGCACGAGTTTGCGAAGAACGTATATAACGTTCGCGCTGTTGATAGCAAAGGCAAGCAACTCGTTGTTACACGCCCGAACCCACACCAGTGGGATGTCACTGGACACGACGGTACAGTAACGATTTCCTACACTCTTTTTGGCGACCACGCAGACGGCACGTACACGGGCATCGACAGCACGCACGCGCACATGAACATGCCGGCGACGTTCATGTGGGCGCGGGGATTCGAGAAGCGACCGATCACGATTACATTCAAAAAATTCGCGGACTCGTGGAAGTACGCTACTCAGCTTGCTCCAACAAGCGACCCGAATACATTCACGGCTCCACATTTGCAGTATTTTTTGGATAGCCCGACCGAGCTGAGTGACTATATGCTACGTGAATGGAGCATTACGCACGGCGGCAAGAAGTACACGTACCGCATCGCACTTCATCACCAGGGCACTGAAAAAGCGGCGGATGTCTATGCTGAGCTTGGCAAGCTCGTCGTCAATGAAGCCATTGCGGTGTTCGGCGAACCGGCACCGTATGACTACGGGACTTATACGTTCATCGCCGACTATCTCCCCTGGGTATCGGGCGACGGCATGGAGCACCGCAACTCGACGATCATCAGCACGACGCGTCCTTTAAGCCCCGACCCGCTGGGACATTTGGGCACATACTCGCACGAATTTTTTCATTCATGGAACGTGGAGCGCATCCGCCCGAAATCGCTTGAGCCGTTCAACTTTGAAGAAGCGAACATGTCCGGCGAGCTCTGGCTTGCCGAAGGATTTACAAGCTACTATGATGCGCTGTTCATCCACCGCGCACAGTTGACAAATCTCGAAAGTTATGCGCGCAGCCTGCGCGGGGACGTCAATTACGTGATGAACGCTGCCGGGAGCAAGTACTTTTCCCTCATTGAAATGAGCATGCAGGCGCCGTTCGTTGACGCCGCCCGGTCCGTTGATGCGCAGAACAAAGAAAACACATTCATCTCGTATTACACATGGGGCGCTGCCGTCGGGCTTGGGCTTGACCTAACGCTGCGCACGAAATTCCCCGGCATTACGCTCGATGACCTGATGAAATCGCTCTGGCAAAAATACGGCAAAACGGAAATCCCCTACACTAACGAGGAAGTCCGTATCACGCTTGGCGAGGTAACCAAAGACCCTGTCTTTGCCAACGATTTCTTCAAACGTTATATTTACGGCAGAGAGATTATCGATTACGAGAAATTATTGGCTTCCGCAGGATTAGTACTGCGTAAAGCCGCTCCCGGCAAAGCATCACTCGGCAGCGTGTTTATCAATTACCAAAGAGGTACGCCGACGCTCGGCTCTCAGCCGCACGTGGAAAGCCCGCTCTACAAAGCCGGGTTGGATAGAACCGATATGATCCTCAGCATTGGAGGGAAAGCGTTTTCAAACGCGAAGGAGATGGATTCACTCCTCGCCAAGTACAAACCCGGAGATATTGTGAGCGTGGAATTTGAACAGCGCGGCATGAAAAAAACCGCTCGCTTAATACTGGAAGAAGAACGCCGGATTGAAATCGTGCCCTATGAAAACGCAAGCATGACGGTTACGGATGCAATGACAAAATTCCGTCAGGAATGGTTGGACACGAAAGCAAATGCGAAAGAGGTGACGAAAACCTGCGGCACATGCAATCGTACGTTTGCCTTTAAAACGGAGAAATGTTCGTTTGATGGAGAGGAATTGAAGGCGATAACAGAATAACCTGTAGGGGCACAATCTATTGTGCCCCTACACAACATTTATGACCGAACCTCGTATTTCTGAATTACATAACAGAAAAATCACGCCGGAACTGCACCACGAAATCCGCCGACTGTGGCAAATACATTCCATTGCCGAAGACAAGCGCGACGTTCCGGGATTGATTTCGACACTCACGGATGATTGCGTGTACGAGCTTGTGCAAACGGGCAACAGATGGGTTGGGCACGAAGGCGCGCGGCAATTCTATACCGAAATGCTCGCCGCGTTTCCGGATGTCCATTTTGAATTGCAGAATATCGTCATCGGTCCGCAAGGAGTGTTTGAAGAAGCGCACGTGAACGGCACACATCAGGGTAAATGGTTGAACTTCCCTCCTCCTTCCGGAAAGAAAATTGAATTCGACGTGCTGATACTCTTCCCGTGGGATATGGAGAAACGGAAATTCAAAGGCGAACGCGTGTGGTTTTTGTTGTAATGCATCCACTAAGGGCACGAAATAGCACGAAGAATACTATCAGAACCCATCTCAAAAAAGTTTACCTAATCCTCCCATAGGGACTCCTACGGAGGAAGGCGTCTCGCCGAGGATTTCTGGGCTAAACAAATGCTCGGCGGGGACGCCTTCGCGTTAGTTTAAGTTTTACAAATGGCTTATCGTTATCTTAGTGACCTTCGTGGATATTTTTTAGGAGTACATAACTATGGAATGGCTTTCGGACCCCCAATCGTGGATCGCGCTGGCAACACTGACGGCGTTGGAGATCGTCCTCGGCATTGACAACATCATTTTCATTTCCATTCTGACCGGCAAGCTTCCTGCTGAACGGCAGGGACGCGCGCGCACTATCGGTCTGGCGGTAGCGATGATTTCACGCATCGCGCTGCTCTTCTCGCTCACGTGGATTATGCGATTGACGGAGCCGCTCTTTACGGTGTTCGAACAGGAGATTTCCGGCAGGGATATTATCCTGATCATCGGCGGGTTGTTCCTGCTCGCGAAAAGCACGCACGAAATCCATGATAAACTCGAAGGCGAACAAGGCAGCGCCTCAGCGCGAGTCGCACCGTCGTTTACAAGCGTGCTCATTCAAATTTTATTGCTTGATATGGTTTTCTCACTCGATTCGGTCATCACTGCCGTCGGCATGGCAAACCAGATCGAAATTATGGTCGCTGCAGTCGTTATTGCCGTCGGTGTCATGATGGCATTTGCAAAGTCCGTTAGTGATTTCGTCCAGCGCCACCCGACAGTAAAAATTCTGGCGCTTAGTTTCCTGCTCCTCATCGGCGTCACGCTCATAGCGGAAGGTTTCGACCAACACATTTCCAAAGGATATATCTACTTTGCGATGGCGTTTTCCGTGTTTGTCGAGATGCTCAATATCCGGGTTCGTTCCCGTCAGGGCAAGCCCCTACAGCTTCGACAAGCGTATTCGGAGGAAAAAGCGACGTAGGTACGATTTTTTTCGCACAAATCCCCCGCGCGGCGTTGCATACGGCATTGAGAGTGCTTACCTTGTAGATAATGTCTGTTTCACAATAACTGTGCTGTCAGCAGCTTAAAGCAGGACGCATGAGGGAGAAAGCATGACTATCGGAAACACAGTAGAAGTGAATTCACAACAGTTGGAAGTCATCAAGAGCATGGAGGGGTTTGTCCGCGAGAACGTCGGCACGCTGCTCAAACCGGTGGAAGAAAGCTGGCAACCGACGGACTTTCTGCCGGACTTCTCCAAAGAAGACTGGCATGAACAGGTCACCGCGTTCCGAGAAACGGCAAAAGAATTGCCGGACGACGTCCTCGTGGTGTTGGTAGGAGATATGATCACAGAAGAGGCGCTGCCGAGCTACCAGACGTGGCTCAATAGATTGCATGGCGTAACAGATTCATCCGGCATCGAAAGCAGCGGATGGGCGCAATGGAGCCGAGGGTGGACTGCAGAGGAAAACCGGCACGGCGACTTACTCAACAAGTATCTCTATCTTACGGGCCGCGTGGATATGCGCTCGATCGAAACCTCCATCCACAATCTCATCAATAGCGGATTCGACCCGCAGACGGAAAACGACCCGTATCTTGGATTTATCTATACCTCGTTTCAAGAACGAGCGACGAAAATCTCACACCGGAATGTCGGCGTGATGGCGAAGAAAGCCGGCGAAGACCGCCTGCATAAAATCTGCGGCCTGATCGCCGGAGACGAAGCGCGCCACGAAAAAGCGTATAAGTTATTCATGACGAAGGTATTCGAGGTCGACCCAGCAGGAGGGATGCTCGCCTTTGCAAAAATGATGCGGAAGAAAATTACGATGCCTGCGGTGCTGATGCACGACGGTCAGGACCGGGACCTCTTCTCGAAATTCTCTATGGTCGCCCAAAAAATTGGCGTGTACACCGCGCACCACTACGCGGAGATTATCGAGAACCTGGTGCGAGATTGGAAAGTTGCGAGTATCAACGGCCTTTCCGATGCTGCCGCAAAGGCGCAAGAGTACGTCTGCACGCTTGGCGCACGCTACAAGAAGCTTGCCGAACGCATGAAATTTTCCGGCACGTTTAAGTTTAGCTGGATATTTGACCGCGATATCGATCTCGATATCCTCCCACCTCAACCCGAAGCATAGTGTACATTTTACTCTCCCGAAAGCGCACAGTTTTTCGGGAGAGTATTTTTTTTTGCCATCACTTCTTGTATTCTGCGGACTTTCTCATTACATTTTTGTAATTCTGAGCATCTCACGCCCCCCAGCATGACAAATTTTTCTGCCGTCAAAGCACAGCTTGAACGGACGCGGCAAGCGCTTGTTGCAAAACACCGGCGCGGCGCTTCGGGTAGAACCATCGCGGCCGCGTTGACCTCCCGGCTTGACGCACTGGTAAAATCCATCTACACTCAGTCTACACACCAGGAGAAATTGGGCTTGGCACTCCTTGCGCTCGGCGGGTACGGCCGTCGCGAGCTGTGCTTCGCCTCCGACACGGACATCATGTTCCTCGTGCGTGACGACGCGGAAAAAGACCGGGCGCAAGTTGCACTGAATGACCTTTTGCACACACTGTTGGATTACGGTATGCAAGTCGGTCACAGCTTCCGCACTGTTCCTGAATGTATTAAGCTCGGTGAAACGGATTTTGAGACGTGGACCTCACTACTGGACGCCCGTTTTCTCTGCGGGAATCGTGAGCTTGCCGGGGACTTCTTTCGCTCTCTCAAACGGCACATTGCCGAGTCGGACAAAAAAACATTTGTCCGTCTGGTATTAAACAGCATCGAACTGCGGCACAGGAAATACGGTACATCCACAAAACTGTTGGAGCCCAACATCAAAAACAGCGCTGGAGGGTTGCGGGATTTGCACACACTGTTTTGGGTCCTGAGCGGGACGGGCGTTGTCGCTCTTCCCGGTGCAACGCGCTCATCAACATTGTCTGTTTCTGCATTACTCAGTTTGCCTCGCGTAAAAGAAATCGCAAGCAAGGAATTGATCACCGGAGCGAAGCGGGCATTCGACTTCCTCCTTCGCACGCGCAATGAGATGCACCTACAGGCACAGGGCTTGCATGATACACTGGAATTCGGCTCTCAACGGCGCGTCGCCGAAGGATTGGGCAAGAGGAGCGTCGAAAAATTCATGCAGGAATACTACGTTTCCGCGCGTTCGGTTGCTCTCCTCGCTCAGCGCGCCGCGGGATGGGCTGAGCACGCGTACTTTTCGCAGGCAGGCAGGCGCTCCTCAACGCGTCATGGAAAATTTCAAGTCGTCAACGGCGCTCTTGAATATCGTTCACAAAACGGCGTGCTCTCAACACACGACGTCCTTACCGCCGGTTTGTTGAGCATCGAACACCAAGCGGCGTTTTCATCGACGCTGGAAGACAGAATCCTGAGAAGAGTGTCATCGTTGCGGCCGGTCCGGTCGAGCGAGAACGTTCATCTTCTTCAACGATTGTTGAACGTACGGCAGGGATTAGGAACGATTCTGCAAAAGTATAACGATCTCGGCGTCCTTGCGCGGCTGATTCCCGAATGGAAGCCGATGGTGGCGTACTTCCAGCATAACATGTATCACTACTATACGGCTGATGAGCATACGCTGATGGTGGTCGCTGCCGCCGAGTCGCTCGCAAATGCCGAAAACGAAATGGGCAGAGTGTTCCGCTCTCTGCCGCGCCGCGACGCATTGTATCTCGCGTGCTTGTTTCACGACATCGCCAAGCCGGTCAACACGCGCAGTCATGAACGCGCAGGCGTATCGATCGCGAAGAAAGCGCTGGCACGGATCGGCGCAAAGGAAATTGCCGAGATCGTTCTCTTCCTTATCCGTCATCATTTGCTCATGGAGCAGGTGGCTTTCCGGCGAAACTTGAGCGACCCGCAAACAATTACCGAGTTTGCGAAACATTTCAACGATCCGGTGCAGCTTGATTATCTCTACGTGCTGACGTTTGCTGATTTAAGCGCAGTAAACAAGAACGTGTGGACGGATTGGAAGGGCATGCTCCTTTCTGAGCTGTATCATAAAACTCGCGGCTTACTGACGGGTGAGATCAACGCGGAACAATTGCATCAATCCGTTGCCAAGCAGCGCATAACGGCGCACGAGGAAATCATCCGCTCGCTTTCGGGAACTGTCGCCGCGGATGACGCTCGTAAGCATCTCGAAGCCATAGAAAGCCCTGCTTATGCTTCTTCATTCGGCATAGATGAAATCGCTCAGCATATCCGTACGATTGAGGCTCGTGAACCCGCTTCGGCATTGTTTACACACCGTAACAACGTTACCGAAGTCACCGTTATCGCGCAGGATGCGCCGTTCGCACTGTCAAAATTCTGCGGGGTACTCACTGCGAACGACGCGAATATCATCGACGCGAACATTTTCACTCGTAACGACGGGGCGATTATTGATAAATTCCGCGTGACCGACTACGTCCATAAGTCGGCACTCAGCGCGGAGCGATGCATCAAAATCCAATCCGAGCTTGCCGAGGTATACCAAGGCGGAGTGGATATCGACCATCTGTTAGACCAGCACCGGATGAAATGGAAGCGGCGTGCCAAACACTTGAACCCCAATACGCGCGTGGACGTGGAATTTGAGGATCACCCGCGCTATACGATCATCGATGTGTATTCGTTCGACATGATTGGATTCCTCTATACGATAACGGGAGCATTGTCGCGGCTTAGCTTGAACATCGCATTTGCGAAAATCGCCACGCGAGCCGACGGCATCGTGGACTCGTTTTACGTCACTGACCTTGAAGGGAAAAAGCTGGACCATCCCGAGCGCCGGGCGTACGTGAAAACGACACTGCTTGCCGCCATCCATAAACTTGCAGAGACGGAGCTCGTTACCACATAGCATGAGTGACACTCGGCCCATCGGCGTTTTCGATTCCGGCATCGGCGGACTAACCGTCGTAAGGGCGCTTACTATTCGACTGCCGCACGAGAACATTGCGTACTTCGGCGATACAGCCCGCGTACCTTACGGCTCAAAGTCCCCCCAAGTTGTGCGCGACTACGCGGCGCAAGATACCGACGTGCTTTTGAAGCATGACGTAAAAATGATCGTCATCGCTTGCAATACGGTTTCCGCCGTCGCACTGGACGTTGTGCAAAAACGCGCGCGGGTTCCTGTTGTCGGCGTCATCATTCCGGGTGCTGAAACGGCTGTTCGGGCATCGAAGAAGAAGCGCGTCGGCGTCATTGGCACTGCGAGCACGATCGCCAGCAATGCGTATGCAAACGCGATCCGGCAGCTCGATTCCGCTGTGCAAACTTTCAGTAGAGCATGCCCCCTGTTTGTGCCGCTGGTCGAGGAAGGATGGACGGAACACGCGGCAACGGGCATTATCGCCAAGGAATATCTGTTCCCGCTGATGCAGGAAAAAATCGATACACTTGTTCTCGGGTGCACCCATTACCCACTGTTGAAAAACGTCATCAACAGCGTATTCCATAATTCTGTGATGCTGGTGGATTCCGGCGAAGCGACCGCGGCTGCAGTCGCCCGGGTTTTAGAAGAGCACAAACTCCGGAACAAGAGCACGTTGAAGCCCAATATCCAGTGCTGGGTGAGCGACGTGCCCCAGAAGTTTACCGAAGTCGGCGAGCGGTTTTTCGGACAGAAACTGGGACGCGTTCAGCGCGCAGCGGGGTTTACGGCGTAACACATGGAGTCCTGAAAACGAAGTTTGGCTTGTTTCATTTTGAATTTCCTCTACTTTCGGAGATAGAAGCACACACCCCTAAATCCCCTCTCGCTTTCCCGCGAACCAGCATCACAGAGGGGACTTTTGGTTCGTGCGTTGGAAGTCCCCTCTCGTGTGCAAGCAAGCGCACCGAGAGAGGGGACCACAGGGATGTGTCATCCGGTCAAATTGACTGGCTGACGAAGTTTGACACGCCTGCGTTGTTTCGGTATATTGAAGCATGCCAGTTAAAGAAATTCTCCTGCTTGGCAACCCTATTCTGCGACAGAAATGCGCGATCGTGAAGAATATCAACGCGCCGGAGGTAACTGAGGCGGTCGCTGATCTCCGAGACACGCTGATGGATTTCCGCAGCCGAATGGGTTTTGGCAGAGGGATTGCCGCCCCACAAATCGGCATTGCAAAGCAGATAATTTACATCGACTTCGAATATCAAGGCGCGCTGATCAATCCAAAAATAACCAAGCGGAGCAAACGGAAGTTCACGCTGTGGGATGATTGCTTCTCGTTTCCTGATATCCTTGCGAAAGTCGAGCGGAATTACACGATAGAAGTTTCATTTCTCAATAAAGACGGTAAAAAGCAAAAGCTAAAAGCCGAAGGTGCGTTGTCCGAATTGCTCCAGCACGAAATTGACCACCTGAACGGCGTTTTGGCAATAGACCGCGCCATTGATTCGAAGCACATTATCCTTCGCCGCGAGTACGAAAAACTTGTCGCGAAACAACCGGTAATGTTATAGAGGAAATTATGTCACGCATACTCTTGACAGAAGACCAAATCCAGCAACGGCTGAAAGAACTCAACGGCTGGGAACGCGCAGGCAAGGAAATTAAAAAAACCGTGAAGCGGAAGGATTTCGTGCAGGCGATGGGATTTGTCACGTCTGTGTCAATCCTCGCCGAAAAAATGGACCACCACCCGGACATCGATATCCGTTGGAACACAGTTCACCTGACACTCTCCACACACAGCTCCGGCGGGTTGACGGAATACGATTTCAATCTCGCCAAACAGATCGACGAGTTATGAGCGACGCGCGCATCGCCAAGCTGCAGGAATTTCTCGCGAAAGACCCAACCGATTCCTTTACGCTCTACGCACTGGCGTTGGAATACGCGGGCAGAGGTAACACGACACAGGCTGTTGCGATGTTTGAAGCGTTAATTGCCGACGACCCGAAGTATATCCCGGCCTACCAGCAACTTGGGTATGCGTATCAGAAGCTCAACCGCCGCGAGGATGCCGTGGCGATTTTTCAGCGCGGGATTCAAGCAGCATTGCGAGAAAACGACCACCACGCTCAAAACGAAATGCAGGAAGCGTTGGATGAACTCCTTAACAACTGAAGTATTTCTTAGTTATCATTGAATTGTTACAATATCAAGGCAGACCCCATCTCCCGTCATCCCTTTGTAGCGGGATGACGAGGATTCTCGTTCCGACCATAGGTCGGAACGGAACTAACCTTCCCCTAAGAGGGGAAGGAATGAGAGGAGAAACTCATTGCGTACGTCCCCTCTCCTATTAGGAGAGGGATAGGGTGAGGTCTCAACAACATAAGAAAAATTAACCACTCCTCATGAATAGACTTGTCACTGTATCAAAAGCAGAACATATTTTCCCCCAGTACCAGGACACACCTATCGGGAAATTGCTGGAATACCACAATCTCGACCGTCCTCACGATGCTTACGCCAGCGCCGAGCTTCTGATCGGCATGTGTATGGATAACCGGAAGCACTTGCACATTCCGGATAATTTTGCGTTCATCATCCGCGCAGGGGGAGGAAATCTTCGCTATAGCGAATTTAAAGTCTCGTTTGCCATTGCCGTGGGCGGCGTCAAAGCCATTGCTCTCATCGGACATACAAATTGCGGGATGGTGAATCTACACTCACGCAAGGAACAGTTCGTTAACGGGCTGGTGGAAAACGCCGGGTGGGACAGGCATTTTGCTGAAGAGCATTTTACACAGTTCAGCCCGATGTTCGAGATCGGCAACGAAATAGATTTCGTCTTGAGCGAAGCTCATCGCGTCCGCTTGCGGTACCCGAAAATCCTTGTCGCTCCCATGCTGTACCGAGTCGAGGACAATCTACTCTATCTGATAAAGGAATAATAATTCCTTTTTGTTTTCTCAATAACTTCGTTGCGTACCAAGAAAGTTCTCCCTAATTTTAGCAGTTTTCATTTCATCAATAAAACTTAACCCCCATGGCAGGCAAACTCCCAAAAGAACAAGTTCTTGACATCTTCCGAGAAACGAAGGCTCTGCTGGAGGGCCATTTCCAGCTCACGTCCGGGCTTCACAGCTCGCAGTATTTTCAGTGTGCGCGGGTGCTCCAATACCCAAAGTATCTGCATTTATTCGCGGGCGAAATCGCCAACCACTTTGAGTATAGCGATGTCGAAGTCGTCGTCTCCCCCGCTATCGGGGGCGTCGTCGTTGGCACGGAAGTCGGCAGGATGCTGCGCGTGCGATCGATGTTCACCGAGCGCAAGGACGGCAAGATGGAGCTGCGACGGGGTTTCGAGTTGCATCCCGGCGAGCGTGTCCTTGTCGTTGAGGATGTCGTCACCACCGGCGGGTCAGTGTTCGAGGTCGTGGAACTCGTTAACAAAGCCGGCGCCAAGCTCGCTGGCGTGGGCTATATTGTTGACCGAAGCAACGGGAAGTTGAAATTCGACGCGAAACATTTCTCCGTGTTGCAGTTGGATGTTGTTGCATACAAGCCCGAGGAATGTCCGCTCTGCAAGCAAGGCGGCGAAGCAATCAAGCCGGGCAGCCGCGGTAATTACTGAGATGTTTTCCTCCCCCTACCCCTCAAAGAGGGGGACAATTAACCCAACCAATCGACAACTATTCATTATTTATGTCCAACTTCAAAATCCTCAAGAGCGAGCGCAAGCACAACGGAAAGATCTTCAACCTTATCGTTGATGAAATAGAGTACGCATCAGGAAACCGCGCAGTCCACGAAGTTGCAGAACACCCCGGCGGTGCGGTGGCAGTACCTGTGATGGATGACGGCACTCTCCTGCTCGTGCGGCAATACCGCTACCCGATTCAAAAATACATTCTGGAACTCCCCGCGGGCAAGCTTTCACCGGGTGAAGACCCTCAACTCTGCGCCGCACGCGAGCTCGAAGAAGAAACTGGATACTCAGCAGAAAAACTGACGAAACTCACCGGCATCTATACCACGCCCGGATTTTGCACAGAGCTTCTGCATATTTATCTCGCAGAAGGCCTAAAAAAATCTCCAGCCGGACAACAACTAGAAGAGGGCGAATGGAGTTTGACGTTGGAACGCGTTCCGTTTGCGAAAGCAGTCGCGATGATTGAGAAAGGAGAGATTGTGGATGGGAAATCGATTTGCGGGATATTGCTGGCGGAGAAGATTTTAAAGCAGTAGGACGCGGAAAGAGCTAAAGCAATAGGACGCTGAAGAAACGGATAAAAGACCGGATAAAAACGGATTATAAAAATAATGAAAGATAGTTTACTTCATTCAAATACTACAGAAGACATTATTAAGGCTTTTTATCAAGTTTACAATTCACTGGGACATGGATTCTTAGAAAAGGTTTATGAAAATGCTTTGATTATAGCGTTGAAGAAAATGGGACATGAAGTATTGCAACAACACCCTATCCCAGTCCATTATGAAAATAATCTTGTCGGTGAATATTTTACAGATTTATTAATTGATAATAAAATAATTGTCGAACTGAATGCGGCGAAAGCAATTGATAAAAGTCATAAAGCACAGCTATTAAATTATCTGAAAGCAACAAAGATTGAAGTAGGCTTGCTCCTGAATTTTGGAGAAAAGCCAGAGTTTAAACGAAAAGTATTTAGGAACGAAACAAAATAAATCCGCTCTTATCCGGCTTTTAATCTGCTTTTTCCGCGTCCTATTGCTTTTGATATGGAAAACGAGTTAACAGACAATTACCCCAAGAACCGCTTCTACCGCCTCGACCTGAAGCGGTGTATGGTACAAGAATGCGGCGGCGAGCTTGCCGAACTAAGCTACTACGAGCGCAACAACTGGTGCACCGTAGAATACAAATGCAACAAGTGCGGTCGGGAATTTACCGTTAAGGTGGAAATCTAAACCTATTGACGATTGAATGAATGAGTCATTGATACATTGCAATGGCTCAATGAACCAACGGTACAATGAATAAATTACCATGAACGTCGTCGAACTCATACGCAAAAAACGCGAGGGGCTGGCACTCACCGAAGAGGAAATGCTATTCCTTATCTCGGGCTACGTGGAAGGCAGAGTGCCGGACTACCAAATGTCCGCATTCCTGATGGCTGTGTACTACAAAGGGATGAGCGACGAAGAAACCGCTACATTCACCGAGCTGATGATGCGCTCCGGCGAGGTGGTTGACCTTTCGGAAATTCCTGGCGTTAAAGTCGACAAACATTCCACCGGCGGGGTGGGCGATAAAGTCTCCCTCATTCTAGCTCCCATTGTTGCGGCGTGTGGCGTGCCCGTACCGATGATTTCGGGCAGAGGGTTGGGACATACCGGTGGTACGCTGGATAAACTCGAATCTATCCCCGGCTTCAAAACCAATCTTTCTATTGAAGAGTACAAACGCGTCATCAAAGCTGCTGGACTCGTAATGATCGGCCAGACGAAGGAAATCGCTCCCGCCGACAAAAAAATATACGCTTTGCGCGACGTAACAGCAACCGTGGAGTGTATCCCCCTCATCTCTGCCAGCATCATGAGCAAAAAACTCGCCGAGGGGATCGATGCTCTCGTGCTCGATGTAAAGACCGGGAGCGGGGCATTCATGCGGGAGTACGACAAAGCATTGAGCCTTGCAAAAACACTGGTAAGCATCGGCACGGTGAGCGGAAAAGAGACTGTGGCTTTCATCACCGAAATGAGCCAGCCGCTGGGCTCCACCATCGGCAATTGGTTGGAAGTCGTGGAGTCGGTCGAATGCCTGCGCGGAGCGCGGGGAACGAATGATCTTTCGTCAGACTTAATGGAAGTGACACATTTGTTATCCGGTGCAATGCTGATGCTCGGGAAAAAATCCCGCACCTTAGAAGAGGGTATCACGCAAAGTAAAGAATCGATAGCTTCCGGAGCAGCGTACCGGAAATTCTTAAAGTTAGTGAAAATCCAGGGCGGAGATACTCATCCTCTTGAACATCTCGAACGCTACCCGCTTTCAAAGCACACAATTGAGGTGAAAGCACCGGACAGCGGGTATATCGCGACTATCGATTCGCTGGAACTCGGCATGACCGCTATCGCGCTCGGTGCCGGGCGACAAACAATTGACGATATTATCGATCATAAAGCGGGCATTATCCTGAAGAAAAAAGTCGGCGACAGAGTAGAGCCGGGCGATGCGCTTGCCAT
>JAKEEG010000033.1 GCA_022616555.1 Ignavibacteriota bacterium
ACCGTCATCGGAGACACTCGGCGCTCGGATATCACTCGCCGGTTGACTTCGAACAATTACACTCTTAACTTCGTGTCCAACTTTTCGGGGAAAGATCAAGTAATACATATAGCACGGCTCGTACTATAAGTG
Organism: Ignavibacteriota bacterium; assembly: GCA_022616555.1. Classification (GTDB taxonomy): domain Bacteria; phylum Bacteroidota; class Ignavibacteria; order UBA10030; family UBA10030; genus JAKEEG01. Next base: position 133 of record JAKEEG010000033.1, read on the forward strand.
CTAATTCTATAGGTCATAAATTGTATTTTGAAAAATATGCTTGGACAGGCAATGTTCGAGAATACGATAATTTTAGACGGAAAACGAGAAATTTGGTAAACGTGTTATTCAAATTGGGTTGTATTGTTAAACAAGATAATCGCCCTCTTTATCTACTGAACAAAAAATTTCAGCCGCCCTTGACGCTATTTTAGTATTGTACTAAAGCATTGTTTTATGACGCGCGTCGAACAGCATAAGATGATCCAAGACCTTCGCGGCTTTCAGACGAAGATGAGCCGTGATGATAAGACTGAGTTCGACATGCTGCTCAAAAGGGATAAGGACGACGAAGATTTAGATACGTTGTCTGTTAGGAAACTGGAAGAATTACACGCTCGCTACGCAAAGCGGTCAAGCAAAGAGGATATTGAAGCGAAGTGGAAGAAATTGACGGGGGGGACGTAATGTTTACCCAGGCGACGTGGCGCCACGTCGCCTTCTTTATAAATTGTTGTATCGTCTATTCTTGATATTCCACTCATTTTTTGGTAAGTTTAATTTTACGAATGACAAGATCGGGCTCTTAGCTCAGCTTGGTTAGAGCGCTACCTTGACATGGTAGAGGTCATAGGTTCGAGTCCTATAGAGCCCACGAGCGCGTGCAAGATGTCCGACTTTTAGCCCAGCACGTGCGGCGAAAAGTCGGACATCTCGAAGGAATTTGAGAATCGGAGAGATCTCCGATTTTTTTTATCTTTAAATCTACACATGGCAAAGATCACCATTACATTACCGGATGGAAGCACGAAGGAATTCGAATCCGGCATAACTGGCTTGCAGATTGCTGAAAGCATCAGCAAGGGCTTGGCACGCGAGGCGCTCGCGGTCGAAGTCAATGGTGAGGTGTGGGATTTAAGCCGTGGGATTTTGTCCGATGCATCACTCAAAATTCTCAAATGGGATTCCGACGGCGGCAAGTATGCCTACTGGCATAGTTCCGCACATTTGATGGCAGAAGCAATCGAAGCTCTTTATCCCGGAACAAAATTCGGTATAGGTCCGCCTATTGAGACCGGCTTCTACTACGATATCGACTTTGGCGACCACAATCTCACGCCCGAGGATTTGGCGAAGATAGAAACAAAGATGTACGAGCTGGCTGCGCGCGATGTTCCGTACATTCGAGAAGAAAAGAAGTGGGAAGACGCTGTTGCTTACTTTAAGAAGAAGGGCGATCCTTATAAGTTAGAGTTGTTGGAAGAACTCAAGGGTCAGACTATTACCTTTTACCAGCAGGGGAATTTCACCGACCTCTGCTACGGTCCGCATATTCCTTCTACGGGGCGCATCAAAGCAATCAAGCTTTTGAGTGTAGCGGGGGCGTACTGGCGCGGGAGCGAAAAGAACAAGATGCTCCAGCGTATCTATGGCGTTACGTTTCCAAGTAAGAAGGAATTGGACGAGTACATATTTCGTCTTGAAGAAGCCAAGCGCCGCGACCACCGTAAATTGGGTCAAGAATTAGAGCTATTCCTGCTCACTCCGAAAGTGGGCGGCGGATTGCCGCTCTGGCTCCCGAAGGGCACAATTGTTCGCGAGACGCTGGAGAATTTCCTTAAAGAAGAACAACGCAAGCGCGGGTATCTTCCAGTTGTAACGCCTCATGTCGGGAGCATCAATCTTTATAAAACAAGCGGGCATTATCCATACTATAAAGATAGCCAGTTCACACCGGTAAAAGTTGAGGATGAAGAATACCTCCTTAAGCCGATGAACTGCCCACATCATTTTCAGATTTATGCCGCAAAGCCGCACAGCTACCGCGATCTACCGATAAGACTAGCTGAATTTGGCACAGTGTATCGATATGAGCAGTCGGGTGAGTTAAATGGACTCATCCGCGTGAGGTCCTTCACAGTGGACGATTCGCATATGTTTATGCGGCAGGACCAGCTCAAGGACGAGCTTTGCAAAGTCATCGAGCTGATCCAGCTTGTGTTTACAACGCTCGGATTTCAGGATTTTAAGACCCGGCTATCCTTCCGTGACCCCAAAAATAAGGAAAAATACGGAGGTGAGGACGCTCTTTGGATACAAGCCGAGCGAGATATAAAAGAAGCTGCTGATTTCATGAAGTTAAATTATTATATTGGTATAGGCGAGGCGGCGTTCTACGGACCGAAGATCGATTTTATGGTTCGTGATGCGATCGGCCGCACGTGGCAGCTCGGCACCGTGCAGGTGGACTATGTGATGCCTGAGAGGTTCAATCTGGAGTACATTGGAAGCGATGGGCAAAAGCACCGGCCGGTGGTGATACACCGCGCACCGTTCGGTTCGATGGAGCGTTTCATCGGCGTGCTGATTGAACATTTTGCGGGAGAATTTCCTCTCTGGCTCGCGCCGCTTCAAGCGGTGGTGCTCTCGATTACGGACGAGCACATATCGTACGCCGAGCAGGTGACGGCAGAGCTGAAGTCCGCAGGCATTCGAGTTGAGCTTGACGACCGGAACGAGAAGGTGAACCGGAAAATCCGCGATTGGGAAACAAAGAAAGTCCCCTTTATGCTTGTTGTTGGGGATAAGGAGAAAGCGAACGGCACAGTTGCTGTTCGCCAGCACAAAAAGGGTGACCTTGGCGCGATGGCGCGTGACGCATTCGTGAAAAAGGCGCTCGAAAACATTCAACAAAAAGCACTCACTGTATAGGAGAGTTACCATTAAGCAGCAACGCGCGCGCATCAACACAGAAATTAAATCTCCCCGAGTTCGGGTGATCGACGAAGACGGTCGCCAGCTCGGAGTTTTTTTAACGGCAGAAGCGTGGAAGGTAGCAGTGGAAAGGGGCAAAGATTTGATCGAGATCGTGCCAACTGCCGACCCGCCCGTCTGCAAAATTATGGATTTCGGCAAGTACAAATACGAGCTTGCCAAAAAAGAGAAGCTCCAGAAGAAGCACCAGCACGTGACGCTGGTGAAGGAGATTCGCTTCCATCCGAACACCGATAAACATGACTTCGACTTCAAGGTGCGCCACGCCCGTGAGTTTATCGAGCAAGGGCACAAAGTGAAGGCGACGGTGATTTTCAAAGGCAGGGAGATTACGTACAAGGATCAGGGGGCCGATGTGATCGGGCGATTCAGTGAAGCCCTCGACGACATCGCCAAAGTGGAAGCCCCGCCGAAAATGGAGGGCAGGCAAATGATCGCCTTCTACGTAGGCGATAAATCAAAGAAAAAACCAGAAGGTAAATCTACTAAGAAAGAAGTGAAGGAGTCCTAACGAATGCCAAAGATGAAATCCAACCGCGCCGCACGGAAACGCTTTAAACTCACTGCTAGCGGAAAATTAAAGCGCAGAAGAGCGTTCCGGCGTCATATTCTTACGAGCAAGACGACAAAACGCAAACGCCATTTGCGTAAGCCGACGCTAGTCGCTGAAACCGAAGAAAAGACGATCCGTTTGTTGTTGGGCAAACAGTAAAATTTTTATTGAGTTTTATTGAGAAAGGGAACATGTAATGCCGCGTTCACAAAATAAAGTTGCGTCGCACCGCCGCCGTAAGCGCATCCTCGCACGGGCGAAAGGCTACTGGGGAGGCCGCAGCAAGGTACTCACGGTGGCAAAGCACCATGTCGATAAGGCGGAGTCGCACGCGTATCGGCATCGCCGTACGAAGAAACGCACGTACCGTACGTTGTGGAATACCCGTATCAATGCCGCAGCGCGCTTGAATGGCACAACGTATTCCAGGTTGATTGCCGGGCTCGGCAAGAAGCAAATTGCCATCAATCGAAAGGTCTTGGCAGACCTCGCGGTCAACCATCCGCAGGCGTTCGCCGAAGTCGTTAAGTTTGCGACTGCATAATTACATCTTCTCATCCGCTTTGTTGTTAAGAAAACCTTTATCGTTGGGGCACATTGCAATGTGCCCCAACGAAGGTTGAGCAGGTGAGAAGATTTTTCTTTTATAGATAGTTATGCTCGAAAAAATCGCACACATCAAGCAGGAATTCTCATCCGATCTCGCCCAGGCAAATGACGCGCAGGCGTTGGAAAACCTTCGCATCAAGTACTTGGCGCGCAAAGGATCCATTGCCGCGTTATTTTACGAGTTGAAATCCGTTTCACCGGAAGAAAAACCAGCTCTCGGTAAAGCATTAAACGAACTACGCACATTCGCTCAGTCTGCATATGACGATGCGAAGTTGAAGCTTGAGCAGTCCTCTGATTCTACAGAGCTACCGTTCGACGTCACACTTCCCGGTCGCCCCGTCTCCGTCGGCACGAAACACCCTATTACCCAAACTATCGAAGAGATTGTTCGCATCTTTAAGGGTATGGGGTTTACTGTTGCGACAGGACCGGAGGTTGAAACAGATTATTATAATTTCGGTGCATTGAATTTTCCACCGGACCACCCCGCGCGTGATATGCAGGATACATTCTTTATCGCAAAAGACATTCTACTGCGCACGCACACTTCGCCTGTGCAAATTCGCTACATGGAACAACACAAGCCGCCTGTGCGCGTCGTGATTCCGGGTCGCGTATACAGGAACGAAGCGGTTAGCGCGCGCAGCCATGTGCTTTTTCATCAAGTCGAAGGTTTGTATGTCGACGAGGGCGTGACGATGGGCGATTTGAAGGGTACTCTCGTTGCGTTCGTAAAACAGTTCTACGGGAGCAGCGTGAAATACAAGTTCCGCCCGACGTTCTTTCCGTTTACCGAGCCAAGCGCTGATATGTATATCTCATGCTTTATTTGTAACGGAAAAGGCTGCTCGATGTGCAAATACGCCGGGTGGCTTGAGATTTTAGGCTCCGGCATGGTTCATCCGCATTTGTACGAAAATGTCGGTTATGATACTGAAAAATACACCGGCTTTGCATTCGGCATGGGCGTGGAGCGCATTGCTATTCTAAGGCACGGGATAGACGACATTCGTCTGTTCACCGAAAACGATTTGCGATTTTTGAAGCAATTCTAATATGCGAATCTCCCATCAATGGCTTAAAGAGCTGATCGACTTCAAGCTTACTCCCGAGAAGCTTGCGGATGAGGTTTCCATGCTCGGCTTGGAGATTGCCAGCTACGAAGACCTCTCGCGTAAGTACGAGAAGTTTGTGGTAGGAGAGGTTCTTGAACGCGCCAAGCATCCCAATGCGGACCGGTTAACACTCTGCAAGGTCAATGTCGGAAAAGAAACGCTGGACATCGTCTGTGGCGCTCCCAATGTTGATGCTGGACAAAAAGTAGCTATCGCACTCGTTGGCGCTACTATTCCTCACAACCAGCATGACCCGGATGGCAGGCCCTTTGTGCTAGAGCGAGCGAAGATCCGCGGCGTAGAATCCAACGGTATGATCTGCTCGGCGCACGAGCTTGGTATCGGCAGCGATGCAGATGGGATTCTTGTTCTCGACGGAAAAGCAAAAGTCGGTACGCCACTTGCGAAGCACCTCGGACAAACGGACATTGTCTATGAAATTGAAATAACGGCAAACCGTGGCGACTGGCAGAGCCATTTCGGAGTTGCGCGTGAAATTGGTGCGTTACTCGGGAAAAAAATGCGCAAGCCTGCCGCCAAATTGCGAGAGAACAAGGTAACTGCGGCTTCCTTCGCAAAGGTTAAGATTCTCGATACGAAGAAATGTCCGCGATATTCCGCTCGCGTGTTGCAAAATGTTAAAGTTGCTCAATCGCCGCAGTGGCTGCAAGACAGGCTGACAGCCGTCGGTTTGCGCCCGATCAATAATGTCGTCGATGTAACGAATTATGTGATGTACGAAACCGGACAGCCGTTGCACGCATTCGATTATGAGAAAATCGCCGGTCATGCTATTGTAGTCCGGACCGCGAAGGACGGCGAGAAGTTTGTGACCTTGGATGGCAAAGAACGAACGCTTCGTTCGGATATTCTGATGATTTGTGATGCCGAGAAACCAGTAGGCATTGGAGGTGTCATGGGAGGCGCTAATTCCGAAGTGAGCGATAGCACGACGTCGATTTTGCTAGAAAGCGCCTATTTCGACCCGGCGAGTGTCCGTAAAACTTCGAAATATTTAGGACTCTCAACCGACGCATCGCGCCGCTTTGAGCGGTCTACTGACATCGAGGGCACCGTGTACGCTCTCGACCGCGTTTCACAGCTTTTACAAGAAATGGCTGGTGCGGAAGTGTTGAAAGGTTCTATCGATATTTATCCGAAAAAACAAAAAAAGACAACTATCAACCTTCGCGCATCCCGCGTAAATCAAATTTTGGGGACAAACCTTACGAAGACACAAGTTAAATCCTATCTTGAGAGGCTTGAACTTGTTTGTCGTGCCGCAGCTACTGACGCGCTGAAGGTCAGCGTCCCATCCTATAGGGCGGATTTGTTGGAAGAGATCGATTTGGTTGAAGAAGTGGCTCGCATGTACGGCTACAATAATATAGAAACGAAAACGCGAGCATCAATTCAATTCTCAACCCAGACTGTCGTTAAGTCTCTGCAAGACGAGCTTCGTTCGTATTGCGTAGGTGCGGGCTTCAATGAGATTCTAGCCAACAGTTTGCTTGACGCGAAAACAACAGAAATAGCCGGGGAAGGGGCAGTTAAAATTCTTAACCCTGTTTCAGTCGATATGGCATATCTCCGCACGAGCCTTATTCCAGGAGCGCTCCATATCGTTCGCCGAAATCAATTCCAGGGTCAAAAACAACTCCGCTTGTTTGAGATTGGCGATGTCTTTGCTCTCGCCAATCGTGAGAAGCCCAACTCATTTGAATCCTATTCGCAAGAAGAGCGCGTGCTCCTGTTGCTTGCAGGCCAACACTCTCCCGTTAGTTATGGCGTTTCAACACGCCCGTTTGATTATCTGGATGTCAAGGGAGAGGTACAGGCTCTGCTTTCCAAGTTTTCGCTTGACAAATGGAGTTTTATTTCTTATGATACTCACAAAGCTTTAAGTGAGCATAATGTAACCATTGAAATCAATGGCACTTATGCAGGATACTTCGGGAAGGTTAAGTCTTCGGTTTCAGAAAAATTTGAAATCGAAGGGGATGTATACATAGCGGAGTTGAATACTGCTGTGCTTCATGCACAGAGGGTCAATTCAACAAAGTACAGGCAACTCCCGAAGTTTCCTAAAGTAGTGCGTGATTTAGCGTTTATTGTCGACAGTCGGCTTCCGCAGGAAAAAGTGGAGAAAGCTATTAGGGAATCGGGCGGAACGATGCTGGAAACTCTCCGGCTGTTTGACGTTTACACAGGACAACCATTAGGGAGCGGTCAAAAGAGCCTAGCTTATGCGCTGGAATTTCAGCCGAGCGACCGCACGTTGACAGTAAAGGAGATAGACGGAATTATCACAAGTATCGTTGCACACGTTCAGCGCACCTGTGGGGCAACGCTCCGGGCTTCTTCATGAACGCTCTAGAGAATATGGCCGTAATCCTCAGCATAGTCGGAGCGCACGTTGCGCATTCGCTGAACTTGACCAAGGAGTCCAGCTTTGCCTGATACGCAAGTGGAACCTGACGTCGTGAGTGAGAGTGACTTGCATACGCTCGAAGTTTCTCTTGAGAAGCTGTGGGAGAAAGCCCGACGAGTATCGGACTTGCTCCTCCGCTTCAAAGAAGAGAACCAAGGCCTTCAAGGGAGGATTGCCGAGTTGGAGCGCGCGGAATCCCAGTTGCGCGCTGATTTAAGGTCCCGCGAGCAAGAGTTGGAACGATTGAGTTCTGAATTGACACGGCTTCAAGCGAATGGAAGCCAACTCTTTTCACAAGATGAAAAGGAGGCTCTCAAAGCCAAAATTCAAGATTTGATTTCGAAGATCAATTCACGGCTGTAGTGAGCACACGACTTGTACAGGAAGGCTGAAGGAACGCTTCAGAAACTGAGCGATGGCAGACAAAGGGGATCAGACTATTTCAAACTCGATGAACGGCAAAAGCATTAAGGTAAAAATATTCGGTTCGGAATATCCGCTGCGGGGAGAGAATGAGGAGATGACGAAGAAAATTGCGGCATATGTCGATTCGATGTTGAACAAAATTCACGACAAGCTTCCGGAGCAACAACCGTTAACTGTGGCGGTGCTTTCGGCATTGAACATTACGGAAGATTTCATGAAAGAGAAGGAGCACAACGAGCGCACTGTCAACCGCGTTGAAACCGAGCTTGCAAAGTTGTCGAACTATTTAGATAATTGCCTGGCATTAGAGTCTGAAGAATCCCGTAGTCAGTCGTAACAGTTCTGAACGTTCTTTTCCATAGGTGCCGGATGAAGAAGTTGAAGAATCCGCACCGTCAGCCGTAATCAAACTTATTAAAGAACCTGACAAGTCTTAATAATTGGGAGCTTGACTCAGGAGCGTGGAGCGCATGCCACTTCCGTTTCGGTCTATCGGGACGGTTGCCCAGCGACGACTCTCAATCATCGAGTTGAGACGAGCGGGATGTGGAAGTGTGAAATGCTTCGGCAGGCACCCACCGTGTAAGAATGAGGTTCTTTACACGTTGATTTTCGGCTGGCGCGTGCGGTTTTTTTTGCCTAAAACATCATACCGCAAGCGGATTAGTTGCCGATTGATGGTCGATGGAGGCGTGATATGCTCGAATTATACATAGTGATACCTGTGGTGGTGCTCCTCAGCTTGGGTTTTACAGCCGGGTGGTACCTGCACGTCCGTTTGGATCAGGGTAAAATTACCAGCGCACAGGAACGTGCGAAACGCACGCTTGAAGAAGCGGAACGCGACGCCAATGCCCTGAAAAAAGAAAAACTGATCGAGGTCAAAGACGAGTGGTATAAAAAGAAGAAAGAGTTCGATTCCGAGGTTCAATCGAAGCGCAACAAGCTTGACGCTGCTCAGAAGCAGCTGACCAACCGGGAAGAAAACATCGAGCGCAGACTGGATTTACTCAATAAGAAAGAGTCTTCTGTCCAAAATGCCGACCGCGAGCTCCAGGAGAAGAAAAAGCGTACCGAGGAGCGTGAACAAGAGCTCGCCAAATTGATTGATGAGCAGAATATCAGGCTGGAACGGGTCTCCGGCATGACCCGCGAGGAGGCAAAGAAGTATCTCGTCGATAACATGACCGAAGCTGCGAAGACCGAAGCGTTGCAAATGTTAAAGGATATCCGGGATCGGGCAAAAGACGAAGCGAAGCGGGAAGCTCACAAGGTTATTATCCAAGCGATCCAACGCACCGCCGCTGACCACACGGTCGAAAATACGGTGAGCGTACTTAACCTGCAAAGCGATGAAATGAAAGGCCGTATCATCGGACGGGAAGGCAGAAATATCCGCGCGTTCGAGGCGGCGACCGGCGTCGATGTGATTGTTGACGATACTCCGGAAGCTGTCATTCTCTCTGGATTTGACCCATTCCGCCGCGAAGTTGCGCGCATTTCGCTGGAACGCCTGGTCGCCGACGGTAGAATTCACCCAGCCAGAATCGAAGAAGTCGTCGAGAAAGTCCGCAAAGAACTGGAAGAGGAAGTTATCCGCACAGGTGAGAACACATTGCTGGAAGTTGGGCTGCACGGGGCGCATCAGGAAATCGTTCGGCATGTCGGTCGAATGAAATACCGTTCCAGTTACGGACAAAATCTTCTGCAGCACAGCATCGAAACTGCCATGCTGCTCGGTATTATGGCGTCTGAGTTAAAGCTTGACCCCGTGCTTGCCAAGCGAGCTGGGTTATTGCATGACATCGGCAAGACTGTTGACCGAAATGTCGAAGGCCCGCACGCCCTACTGGGATACGAGCTCTGCAAAAAGTACAACGAACACCCGATTGTATGCAATGCCGTCGGTTCGCACCACGAGGATATTCCGATGGAGCACCCTATCGCCGCATTGGTGCAGGCTGCGGACGCGATCAGCGGTGCACGCCCCGGTGCGCGGCGCGAGTCGGTTGAGGATTACGTCAAGCGCCTTGAGAAGCTTGAGCACATCGCGAAGTCGTTCAACGGCGTGACGAACACCTATGCGATTCAAGCGGGAAGGGAAGTGCGCGTCATCGTCAACTATGAAAAACTCGATGATGTTGCAGCCGACCAGCTTTCGCACGACATCGCAAATAAGATCCAGCAGGAGATGGAATATCCGGGACAGATTAAGGTAACGGTTATTCGGGAGTTTCGTTCGGTCGCATTTGCGAAGTAAACAGCGTGACGAAACACACAGGGCACATCGCGCGAATCGGTGTTACCGGCGGTATCGGAAGCGGCAAGTCCGCCGTCTGCGCAGCGTTTGAGCGGCTCGGCGTTCCGGTACTGTATGCCGACGCAATCGCACGCGAGATTTCCGATACTAACGCTGAGGTGAAGCGCAAGATCCGAGAAGTTTTCGGAGTGGATTCGTACTCACGCGATGGGAAGTTGAACCGGCAATATGTCGCGTCGCGTGTTTTTACCGATAAGAAGCTTCAAAAGAAGCTGAATGCTCTTGTGCATCCGAAGGTTCGCGAGGAGTTGGAGATGCGCATTGGACGAGTGCCGCTCTCTTCACCCTTCGTAGTAGTTGAGGCAGCGCTGATTTACGAAGCCGGGCTAGACAAGATGCTCGATGTTGTCATCGTCGTTGATGCAGAAGAGGATATCCGAATCCGGCGTGTGGTTGAACGTGACGGTGCTGAGCCCGAAGACGTACGCAGGCGCATTGCTGCTCAATGGAGCCAGGAAAAAAAACGTTCCAGAGCCGATATTGTGATACGGAACAACGGGAAGTTGTTCGAACTCGAATCTCAAGTACAATTTCTGTATACTCTATTTGTTCAACGATACAGAAAGGCGTAACGCGTGGCATCCTCATTGTTTGACAAAGAACACCAATTCTTTTTTCCTACCTACAAACGATTAACGCTTGACATCGAACGCGGCGAAGGTTGTTACCTGTACAGCCGCGATGGCAAAAAGTATCTCGACCTGTTTGGCGGGTTAGCTGTCAATTCCCTCGGTTATAATCATCCCCGCGTGAATGACGCTATCGTCAACCAGCTTAAGAAGTACATTCATCTTTCGAATTTCTTCGTGCAGGAACCGCAAGTCACTCTTGCAGAAAAGCTGGTTGCGGCGACCGGCTATCCCAAACTCTTCTTTACCAACAGCGGAACGGAAGCCATCGAGGGTGCCATCAAGCTTGCACGCAAATGGGGAAAGAAGCACGGGAAGAAAGACCTTTTCGGCCTCTCGAATTCATTCCACGGGCGCACCATGGGCGCGCTTTCGCTGACCGAGCGGGCGAAATACCGCGACGGCTATGAACCTTTCTTGCCTCATACAGGGCATATCGGTTTCAACGACAGAGAAGATTTGCAACACACGGTCAATGAGCACACGCTGGGAGTTGTGCTTGAGTTTATTCAAGGCGAGGGTGGCGTTAATGTCGTGAGCAAGGAGTTTGCCGTAGAGTTGAATGCCTTGCGTGAGAAGTTTGGATTTTTGATTATCGGCGATGAGATTCAATGCGGGCTTGGCAGGACAGGAAAATTTTTCGGTTTCGAGCACTTCGGCGTCAGGCCGGATATCGTTGTAATCGCGAAACCACTCGGTGGCGGGTTGCCACTTGGCGCGTTTCTTGGAAATGAGCGGGTTGCAGAAGCGTTTTCCTACGGTGTGCATGGAACAACGTTCGGCGGAAACCCTGTCGCGTGTGCAGCAGGAGCTGTTGTGCTGGATGAGATCATAAACAAAGGCTTGATGAAAAATGCCGGCGAAGTCGGCGCGTACCTAAAATCTCAGCTTGAAAGATTGCGAGGCGAGATGCCAGAGATGATAGCAGACGTGCGTGGGTACGGTTGCATGGTTGGTGTCGAGTTAACACGAGACAGTCAGCCTATTGTTGATGAGTTGCAGCGACGCGGCATTCTTGCGAATAGCACAAACGTGAACGTCATTCGTCTCTTGCCGCCGTTGTTGATTACTCAGGAACATTGTGATATATTTACAACTGAATTACGGTCGATACTTACAAAGTTTGCTCAGCAGCCGGTTCAGGCTGCGGCAAAGTAGTCGAATAAAACTGAACAGTAGAAGAAGGCTCGCGGGGTTCACTAACTAACAACTTACTTTTTTTGGGGGAGGTACAATGAAAAAATTCCTTTTCACGATCGCGCTGGTGTGCATTGTCTCGACTGTGTCGTTTGCGCAGTTGGGCCTGTATTCCATCGGTGCTGGAGTCGGATACGTCTCGGTGGCGAATGATATCGGTGGCGGTATCGGTTTTGGTGCCGGGGCAAATCTAGGTGAGATCGCACCGGGTTTTTCGCTTCGTCCGGAAATCGGTTATTGGTCCGTTAGTAATGATCAGTTCGGAGTTGATGTCACTACGAGCGATTTTATTATTAACGGTAACGTGATTTACTCCTTTATGAACGGCATGGAAAAGTCGCCATTCTATGCAGGTGCTGGATTGGGTCTGAATTTTGTTTCAGCTGAAGTGTCGGCATTTGGCTTTACGGCTTCTGGCAGCGAGACCCGCTTAGGCATTAACCTGTTGGGTGGTGCGGTATTCCCCGTATCTCCACAAATCATGCTCGGCGGTGAGGCGCGTTATGTGATTGTTTCCGATTTCGGCCATTTCGGTATTCAGGCCGTCATCGTTTATACTTTGCAGTAAACATTTCAATGGTTTGTCTGAAAGGGAGGAGCTGAAAAAGCTTCTCCCTTTTTGTTTTTATCTCGAGTTGTCTTAGCTGATTTTTTTTCGTATCTTTAGATAGTGACGCCTCTCGATCAACTTGAAGGAAAACCCCGATGTCATTGCGGTATCTTCGGGATTTACAACCATCCCGAAGCCGCGCTCATGACGTACTACGGACTGCATGCCTTGCAGCATAGAGGGCAAGAAGCGACGGGTATAGTCACAAGCGAATACCTGCCTGAGAAAAAGCGCTACCGTTTCAATATCCACAAAGGCGTAGGGCTTGTTTCCGACGTTTTCCGTGACGAAAAGTTATTAAAGAAGGCTCTCCAAGGCACCGCAGCAATAGGTCATAATCGCTACTCTACCACCGGCTCCTCGCAGAACGAAGCAAACATCCAGCCGTTTACGGTCAATTATAAAGCGGGGAATCTCGCGCTTGGGCACAACGGCAATCTCACGAATTTCCGAACACTTCGCACGCAGCTTCAAAACGACGGCACCATTTTTCAATCCACATCCGATAGCGAAGCGATTCTGCATCTTGCTGCACGCAGCAAGGAAACAGAGCAAGTGTTACAGATCAAAGACGCGTTGGAGAAAGTTCGCGGGGCATATTCATTAGTTATTCTCACTGACGGCGGCCTCATCGCCGCTCGAGATCCGTATGGATTTCGCCCGCTGGCGTTAGGTAAGCTCCCTCCGAAAGATGGCACCCAAACAGGTGACGCGTACGTTGTAGCTTCTGAGACATGCGCGTTTGACATCATTGGGGCGACTTACATTCGTGACGTTGCGCCGGGAGAAATCCTCGTGATTGACCAGCAGGGAGTGATGTCCGGTGAGTTGAAATCCCTTTGGGTCAATTTAAAAGCTGACAAGCCGCATCCGTGCATTTTCGAATATATCTATTTTTCACGGCCCGACAGCAGAATTTTTGGCGAGAACGTCGATAAAGTTCGCCGCAAGCTCGGTAAATCGCTCGCGGAAGAATCGCCGGTGAAACCGAAAGGCGACGATGACAAGGTAGTGGTCATCAGTGTGCCGGATTCGAGCAATACGGCAACACTCGGCTATGTTACCGAGAGCAACAAACAAGGCGACAATGTGAAGCTTGAAATCGGCTTAATACGCAGCCACTATGTCGGGCGGACGTTTATTCAGCCGGACCAGAACAGCCGCGAGTTCAAGGTCAAAACGAAATTTAATACCGTTAAGGGCGCGCTAAAGGGCAAAACGGTAGTGATTGTCGATGATTCCATCGTGCGTGGGACAACCTCGAAGCAATTGGTGAAACTTCTGCGCGAGGCTGAACCAAAAGAAATTCATTTTCGCGTCACCTCTCCACCGATCAAGTATCCCTGTTATTATGGCATGGACTTTCCGAGCAGTCAAGAGTTGATCGCGAATCGGTGCGGGAGCGATGTAGGGAAAATTGCGGAGGAGTTAGGTGTAGATACCCTCGAATATCTCTCAATGGAAAAATTACTGGAGTCCGCTCCGGGCAACGGCTCTGCGAGCTATTGCACGGCGTGCTTCAGCGGAAAATATCCCGTCCAACCCGACGGAAAAGAAACCGCCAAAGACGCAAACGACCTGTGACGCCCGGAAGAATATGGACGATGTCCAATTTCCTGAGCTTCCTGCGGGTATTGCTCGTGCCGCCGGTTGCCTACTGTATCGCGGTGGAGTTTCCTTATAGCCGGTTGTGGGCCGCTGGGCTGATTGTGGTTGCTATTATTTCCGATGTCTTGGACGGCTACCTTGCCCGGAAGTTGCATCAAGTGTCGGAGCTGGGGAAAGTTATCGACCCACTTGCCGATAAAATTGCCGCCATCACGGTAACGCTCGTGCTCGCATGGACGGGAGATATGCCGGTGTGGTTTGTAGCGCTTGTCGTTCTAAGAGATGTACTGATTTTGTTTGGTGGAATCTATATCCAGAAAAAAAAGAACATCGTCGTGCAATCGAATTGGCTGGGGAAGCTTGCCGTAGCAGTGCTCACGCTGTACGTATTTCTGACCGTCTTGAGCATGGAGTCCCTTGAAGGAATCCGACAAGTTACGATGGTGTTTTGCTCAGTGTTGTTGGTTGCTTCCTTTGTCGTGTATGTGCAGCGTATATTTGTCGGAAGAAAAGTTTCAGCGTGATTTATGGGACTGTTTGAAAAACTCAAAGCCGGATTGGCGAAGACACGTGAATCGTTGTTCTCAAAGGTCACGCATCTTGTAACAGGTAAGAGTAAAATTGACGCCGAGACAATTGACCGGTTAGAGGAAATTTTGCTTTCCAGCGATGTTGGTGTTGCGACGACGGCAACGATTCTTGACAACATCAAACGGCGAGTCAAAGAAGAGAAGTACGAAACTCCTGAGCATTTGCAAACTCTTCTCAGGGATGAGATCGCCAAGGTGTTGCAAGTGAATGGCAAGGAAGAGCCTGGAGAAATTGCCGAGCATCCAGCCACGAAACCCTGGGTAGTCATGGTTGTTGGAGTCAACGGCGTGGGCAAGACAACAACAATCGGAAAGCTTGCTCACAATTACACAAAAGCTGGCTACAAAGTTATCATTGGAGCGGCCGATACGTTTCGTGCTGCGGCAAATGAGCAGTTGGAAATTTGGGCGAAGCGCGCTGGAGTAGAGATCGTACAACAGCAACATGGGGCGGACCCGGCGTCTGTCGCTTTTGATACGCTTGGCTCGGCGCTCGCGCGCAACGCCGATGTGGTGATTATCGATACCGCCGGCAGGTTGCACACGAAGGCCAACCTGATGGAGGAGCTGAAGAAAATCAAGCGCGTGATGGACAAACGGCTCCCCGGAGCACCGCACGAGGTTTTACTTGTGCTTGACGCCGCGACTGGCCAGAATGCGCTTCAGCAAGCGAAATTTTTCAATGAAGCGGTCGGTTTAACGGGGTTGGCAATTACAAAGTTGGATGGAACCGCCAAGGGTGGTATTGTGTTGGCTGTCAGTAACGAGCTAAAGATCCCTGTTAAGTATATTGGAGTTGGCGAGCAGATAGATGACCTTCAGCCATTCCATAGGCGCGAGTTCGTCGCTGCGTTGTTTGAGTCACAGTAAGTTATCGTGTACACATGTTGCTCCGTCGCCCATCATATCGCAAGTTCGAGTATCTTCCGAGATTCTATGACCCTGAGAAGGACACCGATACGAAGCGCCGCGATAAGATGCGGCTTTCCCGTTCTCAAAATCGCCGCAAGGTAAGGCCCGCAATCTTCTGGGGTATTTTGATTGTGCTAGCGGTGTATATGTATTTCTATTTGACTGGTGCATTTCGGTAGCATGGCTCAGCGAATCCACATATTGCGCGCAGACGTGGCAAACAAGATTGCCGCAGGCGAAGTCGTCCAGCGCCCAGCCGCTGCTGTGAAAGAACTCGTCGAGAACGCGCTTGACGCCAACGCAAAGAAAATCAGTATCATCGTCAAGGGTGCGGGCAAGACATGGTTGCAGGTGATCGATGATGGTGATGGGATGAATGAAGCCGATGCTGCGCTGGCTTTTCAACGCCATGCGACAAGCAAGATTACTTCCGCGGAAGATTTGGAGAACATCCGTACGCTTGGGTTTCGCGGCGAGGCGCTCGCCTCGATTGCTGCCGTCGCGCAGGTCGAGATGCGCACCCGGACGCGTAGCGAGGATGTGGGTACGCTTCTGAGGGTTGAAGGCAATGAGGAGAAGGAACGGTCGAAGGCAAGTATCGAGCCTGGTACGAACATCATCGTCAAAAACCTCTTCTATAATACTCCCGCCCGCCGTAATTTTCTGAAATCAGACCATACCGAGCTCAAGAATATCACCGAAGCTGTCACTCGTATGGCGGTCATTTATCCAGACGTCGCCTGGCAGTATGTGAGTGAGGATGAGACGCTGCTCGACCTCAAGCCCGGCAGCGCGGAGGATCGCTTCATAGATGTATTTGGCGAACGGCATTTCAAGTCCATCGTGAATCTCGCTGAAACCACTGATTATCTCTCGCTCAATGGTTTCATTGGGAAACCGGATTTCGGTAGGAAAAGCCGCAATGACCAATACTTATACATCAACAAGCGCTACATCACGAGCAGGGCGATTAGCCACGCGGTGTTCCATGCGTACGAGCACCTGATGGTAAAGGGCGCTTTCCCATTTTTTGTCTTGAACATTACTCTTGATCCGCGCAAAGTTGATGTGAATGTTCACCCGTCGAAGATGGAAGTGAAGTTTGAGAATGAATCGAATATCTATCGCTTTGTCCTCTCGGTGATCCGAAAAACTCTTGCGGCACATGATTTGATTCCTTCTGTCTCGCTCCCCGCGGAAGAAGGGCTGGCTGAACTCAACCAACGGTTGGGTTTTTCAACTCCCGCAACAGTTGAGCGAGAAACCCTTTCGACCGGTGGGGAGAGAAGTAGCGGGCACTCATGGTGGTCTACTCCAGTTGCACAACCCTCGACCAATGAGACTTCCGTAGACGTCACCGATATTGAGCAATTGTTTTCGAAAATTGAGCGAAGGATGGGAGGGGAACGTGCTCTTGCTTCGACTCAGCAGGCAGTGGATTTTCCTCAGCAAGAGAAGGTGTTTCAACACGAACCCGCACAAACTGTTTCGGGGCGCGAGCCGGCGAAGGAATCGCGGGCGATTTGGCAGCTGCACAACAAGTACATACTCTCCCAGATTCGCACCGGATTGTTGATTGTTGACCAGCATGTCGCGCACGAACGGGTGCTCTACGAAAAAGTCCAGGCGAACTTTGAGAAAGACTTACCGTCGTCCCAGCAATTGTTATTTCCTAAAACTGTGCAGCTCGGCGCACATGATTATACGCTTGTGAAAGAGCTCCTGCCTCATTTGGAAAAGCTCGGATTCAATATTAAATTGTTTGGTAAGAATACAGTCGTCATCGAAGGAATTCCAGCGGATGTTCGGGTGGGAGACGAATCCGCGATTTTACAGGATGTGCTTGGCGAATTTAAGCGCAACGAGAATGCCGAGCAGATGGACGCGCGCGATAACATCGCGAAATCGTTCGCTTGCAAAGCAGCCATCAAGGCGGGGGACAAGCTGAACACAACGGAGATGATCTCTCTGATTGACCAGCTCTTCGCCACACAGATGCCGTACGTCTGCCCCCACGGTAGACCGGTTGTCATAAAATTGTCTATCGAAGAACTCGATAAACGATTCGGAAGGACCTAACAAAGGCGCCTCCTCATAAAGGAACAAGTATGAATATCGACCAGAAGAAATTTTCCGAAGAAAAACAACGCTGGCTTGACCGGGTCAAGAGCAACGGTAGGGCACGCGAAACGGTGTTTACAACCGTC
The DNA here is from genome assembly GCA_022616555.1 of Ignavibacteriota bacterium. GTDB lineage: Bacteria > Bacteroidota > Ignavibacteria > UBA10030 > UBA10030 > JAKEEG01. The sequence goes on from JAKEEG010000033.1 coordinate 18,097, forward strand.
AGCGGCGAGCCGATAGAAATGCTCTATACGCCGGATGACATGGGCGGAATGGATTACATTCGCGATATTGGCTTCCCCGGCGAGTTTCCGTACACGCGCGGCATACATCCGACGATGTTTCGCGGCAAGCTGTGGACGATGCGCCAGTTTGCCGGGTTCGGCACGCCCGAAGATACAAACGAGCGTTATCATTATCTCTTAGAGCATGGGCAGACCGGCCTCTCTGTTGCGTTCGACCTTCCCACACTCATGGGTAGGGATGCTGACGACGCGCACGCGGAAGGCGAAGTGGGGATCTGTGGTGTCGCCGTCAGTTCACTGGCCGATATGGAAATTCTTTTCAAGGGAATCAACCTTGGCGAAATTTCCACATCAATGACGATCAACGCTCCTGCGGCAATGGTGATGGCCTTTTACCTCGCAGTGGCAGAGAAGCAGGGAGTCGATTTCAAGAAATTGCGGGGCACCATTCAAGCTGACATTCTCAAAGAGTACATTGCCCAAAAAGAATGGATTTACCCTCCGGAACCATCGATGAAGTTGATCATCGACATGTTCGAATATATGAATAAAGAAGTGCCGCAGTGGAACCCGATTTCCGTTAGCGGTTATCACATTCGCGAGGCGGGGTCTACAGCGGCGCAGGAGCTGGCGTTCACGCTTGCCGACGGTTTTTCATACGTCGAGCACGGAATCGAGCGCGGGCTCAATGTCGATGAATTTGTCCCGCGCATCTCGTTCTTTTTCAATTCGCACATCGACTTCTTTGAGGAAATTGCGAAATTCCGCGCAGCCCGCCGAATTTGGGCGAAGCGCATGAGGAACAAGTATGGCGCGAAAAATCCGAAGTCATGGACACTGCGCTTCCATACGCAAACGGCGGGTTGTTCACTAACCGCGCAGCAGCCGGAGAATAATATCGTGCGAACGGCATTTGAAGCACTTGCGGGGGTGCTGGGTGGGACACAGTCGTTACACACAAACTCAATGGACGAGACGCTCGCACTTCCGTCTGAAAAAGCTGTAAAAATCGCACTGCGCACCCAGCAAATCATCGCTCACGAAACTGGTGTAGCGAATACAATAGACCCACTTGCCGGAAGTTATTTCGTCGAGGCGCTAACGAACAAAATGGAAGAAGAAGCCGAGCAATACTTCGAAAAAATCGATGCTCTTGGCGGCGTCATCCCGGCAATAGAGGCTGGGTTTTTCCAGCGCGAAATAGCCGAGGCTGCATATCGCTACCAACGTGAATTAGATGAAAAGCAGAAGAGTATTGTTGGCGTAAATGATTTTGTCGAAGAAGAAGAGAAAATTGAGATCCCCATTCTTGTTATTTCGCCCGAAGTAGAAATCAAGCAACGTAAGCGTTTGGCGGAGGTGCGGCAGAGCAGGAGTCAGGCGGACGCAGAGAGAACGATGAGCGAGCTTCGCCTTGCCGCCGCAGATAATAAAAATCTGATGCCGTACCTTCTTGCGTGTACACGCGCCTATGTGACACTCGGCGAAATGTGTAACGCATTGGCGGAGGTGTATGGCGTGTACGAAGAACCAGCGGTTTTTTAAGATTAAGGACAGAAACCACCTTGCCCAAACGTCTACAAGCGCTTATCGCTATTCTTCGCATCCCGCAATGGATTAAAAACTTCTTTTTGTTCGCCCCGCTTATTTTTTCGAAGCATCTTTTTCAGGCCGAATTTGTCTTAGCAGAAATCAAAGCGGCGTTTGTCTTTTGCTTGATTTCCAGCGCCGCGTATATTATCAACGATATTGCAGACAGAGAGATTGACCGGCAGCATCCGGTGAAAAAAAACCGTCCGCTTGCTGCGGGAACGTTAAGTGTTTCGGTTGCAGTAGTGATGGCAGCAGTTTTGACTGTCTCGTGGGTTGTTATGGCAATGGCCTTCCCGGTTGAATTTCTGCTCGTCGCACTCATTTACTTCGTGTTGAATCTCGCCTATTCCTTCGGCTTGAAACACGTGATATTGGTCGATGTCTTTATCGTCGCGTCCGGATTTATGCTGCGCGTGCTGGCTGGGGCATACTCTATTGAAGTGGTGATTTCAAGCTGGTTAGTGCTTTGTACGCTTTTTGTTTCCTTGTTTCTTGCAACCTCGAAGCGGCGGGGCGAATTGGTGCTCAGTCAAAATTCTGAAGGTTATGAAGGAAGAGCTGTGCTCAAGCAATACACGCTGACTACACTCGACCACATGATGTCGGTGAACGCGGCAGGCATGGCTATTACGTACGCTTTGTACACTGTTTCCGAACGCACGCAAACAATTTTCAACACTGAGAATTTAATTTACACAACCGTGTTTGTCTTATTTGGCATCTTTCGGTATCTTATACTCATGAACAAATATCCGACAGAGGATAATCCTGTCCGTTTGCTGGTTCGTGACCCGTTGATGCTATTAAATGTCGGAGCATGGTTTTTGGCCTGCGTTGTTATTATCTATTCTGAAAATATTAAAACAATGTTGTCCGCTCTATGAAATTACCTGAACCGAAATCTCCTACGAAAGTTACCAATCTTCCATCTGCTGATCCAACGGTTGCCGTCGTTTCAACGACGCCGGCAACGGTATTGGAAGATATCCAGCGTACGATGGAACTGGCGGGACTTAAGAAGGCGCTCAGCCTTTCTGCTCCAACAATTTTAAAAGACAACATCTCGTGGCATTTTCCGTTCCCCGGTGCTAACACTACGCCTTGGCAGATGGAAGGGACGATACAAGGGTTGAGGAACTCTGGATATAAAGATATTACTTGTGTCCAGAACATGACCGTGGTAAC
>JAKEEG010000034.1 GCA_022616555.1 Ignavibacteriota bacterium
GACTGGCTTCAATATCAAATTCTCGCAGCGCCAGAATGATGGTTTCTTCGAGATAACGAAGATACCGGTGAATATCCGTAAAATAATCGTTGAGAGCGAGTATCGGGTAACCGACGATCTGACCCGGTCCATGATACGTGATATCTCCACCCCGGTCGATGTGGAACAGTTCCACACCGCCTTTGGTTAGCTCCTGCTCCGAAGCAAGTAGATGATTGTCGTCTCCGCCCTTGCCGATGGTGTACACGTGCTCATGTTCTGTATATAACAGAACATCCGTAATAAGCCCGTAGTGCCGCAGGTCGAAGATCTTCTTCTGCAAGTTCCACGCCTCACCGTAGCGCGTGCGTCCGATATGTGTGACCGCTAGCTGCATTAAGCGACTTGGTATGACGAACCGATTTTTTCAAAACCCGAGGTCTGGTGCTTACTAAGTTTGTTTCTCACTTCATCAAAACGTTTTACCGTCTCCTCACTATATAATCGTTCGCCACAGCGCAAGCAAACCTCTGCCTTTACTGTCATTGTTGCTGTGTCGTTTCCACCGCGCAGGAGTTTCTCAACTTCTTTCTCAACTAACTCCCCACCACAAACAGGACATTTTTTGAATAGCATGACTATTTCCTCCTCGTTCTCCACTCAATCCATTTGTTGGGATCGGGTCGATAAACCGTAATCAAAACCGCTGCTTTACTTTCTTGACTATAAGCCCATACGCTATGAATTGGTTCCTTATCCTTCGACCACCCCAAAATTAGGCAGCTCGGATATGGTCTATCTGTTGGGTAGCTTTCTATAATTTCTCCAAAGCTAACTGAATCATATACTTCTTTAAGAGATAATTTATCAGCAACAATTTCTTCATCAGCATGGTCTGTTATCCTAATCCTCTTCGCCTCAATTGCTTCTTTGATCTCATGTATGTCCATGCGAATTAGCTGTAATAACTATATATTTATCGCCACGCCGTACGCCTCACCAGCTGCTTCCATGATGCCTTCCGAAAGCGTCGGGTGAGCGTGAATCGTGTGGAAAATCTCCTCGTACGTGCTCTCGAGCGCTTTCGCCATCACTAGCTCGTGGATCATTTCTGTCGCCTCTGCGCCAATGATGTGCGCACCAAGCAGCTCGCCGTACTTTTCATCGAAGATTAACTTGATTGTACCCGTCGTTTCTCCAGTCGCCATAGCTTTGCCAAGCGGGCGGTACGGGAAGCGTCCAATTTTCAATTTATATCCCGCCGCGAGAGCCGCATCTTCCGTTAAGCCAACGCTAGCAACCTGGGGATTGCAGTACGTACAGCCGGGAATATTATTCCGGTCAATGCCGTGTTTCGCTTTTCCGGCAATATGCTCTGCTGCGACTTGACCCTCGTGCGAAGCGACATGTGCGAGAAGCGGCGGACCGCTTACATCGCCAATCGCATACACGGTATCAACGCTCGTTTTTCCGAACTCATCAACTTTAATAAACCCTTTTTCCGTCTTCACGCCGATGGTTTCTAGACCAATATTTTCGATATTCCCCTGCACACCGATCGCCATTAATGCAACCTCGCCGGTTAGCGTTTGAGTTCCCTCTTTATTGGAGACTTTTACCGTCACATCTTTGCCTACGGTAACGGATTCTACTTTGGTGTTCGTCAGAATTTCAATACCGGATTTTTTGAAGCTCGAATCAAGTATCTTCGTAATTTCCTTATCCTCAATCGGTAAAACGGTCGGCAGCATTTCGACAATTGTGACCTTCGTGCCGAAAGCATTATAAAAGTACGCAAACTCAACGCCGATAGCACCGGCACCGATGACGATCATCGACTTGGGCTGTTCCGGCAACGTCATCGCTTCGGAGCTGGAAATGACCTTTTTGCCGTCGATGGCAACACCGGGAATCGTTCGCGGTCTTCCGCCCGTTGCAAGAATCGTGTGCTTCGTCTTAATCGTATCGACTACTTTCCCGTCCTTGGAAACTTCAATGACATTCTTGCTCGTAAATTTCGCAGACCCGCTCACGACTTCAATCTTATTCTTCTTCATCAGGTATTCGACGCCCTTGCTCTGGCGGTCGGCAATGTCGCGGCTGCGCTTGATGATCTTCGAGAAATCGTAGGACAGGTCCTTCGCCGTAATGCCGTATTCTGCTCCCTCTTTCAGCTTGCTGTAGAGTTCCGCACTCTTGAGTAACGCCTTCGAGGGAATACAGCCCCAGTTGAGGCAAATGCCCCCAAGTTTATCCCGCTCCACTAGTCCTACTTTAAATCCAAGCTGTGCAGCCCGGATAGCCGCTACGTATCCGCCGGGTCCGCCTCCTACAACCGTAACATCATATAGTCGTTCTGCCATTGGTGTCCTTTCGCTGGCGTTTCGTTGGCCTTCTTTTGGAATGTGTCTCAAAATGCTCAGAAAAGCGTTGCAATATAGGGAGAACTCAGCCCAAAGGCAACTTCGTTGGCGTAACGTTCAGCCGAGGCGAAGAACAGGTGTGATAAACAGTAACTTGCTCCGCACTAAGACCGGCGGGAGTGCTAGGGAGAAAAGCGTAGGGGTGAAAAGATTTTTCTCCCCTGTCCCTCTGCTCCCCAGCTCCTCTTCTTGATGTAAGTAAGGACTGTGCTCTCGAGTACACAGAACAAAGGAACACGCACTGCTCGCAGAAAAATGATTTGATTCTTGTTCACTTTTCCTGTATCATACCAGCGAAATTTTCGGCTGATGACTGCCAACGAACAACGCCCCTCCCGTCAACGCACGCAGAAACCTCGAAGCTCCGGTGGGGCCGTTATCTCTAATCGTAAGGCGCGGCACGACTACCATGTGCTGGAGACATTCGAGGCGGGTATCGTGCTCACGGGAACAGAAGTCAAATCGCTCCGCAAGGGAAATGCCAACCTGCAGGATAGCTACGCCCAAGTAAGGAACGGAGAGGTTTGGCTGATGAATATGCACATCAGCCCGTATGAGCAAGGCAACATCAACAATCATGAGCCGAAACGCACGCGGCGACTGTTGTTGCACAAGAAGCAAATCCGCAAGCTCGTCGGCAATGTGCGCGAAAAAGGCTTGGCGCTGATTCCACTCTCAGTGTATTTCAGCGGTCCTTACGCAAAAGTTGAGCTCGCTCTTGCTCAAGGAAAGAAAAAATACGATAAGCGGGAAGCAATTGCAGAACGTGACGCCAAGCGCGATATCGACAGGCGCATGAAAAGAAATTTGTAATAACAGAATAAGATGTGGTAGTCGTCCCGATTACGGGACGCAACTAACAAACGCAACCTGAAGGTTGTGCCTACCAAAGAATTTTATCTAGGAGCAGTACTTAGAAATTGTTCCCTTCCGTTAACGAACAGATGGACGTTATCAAGCGAGGCGCTTCGGAAATCATTCCCGAAGATGACCTTGTGAAGAAGCTCCAGCGCGCCATCAAAACTAAAAAGCCGCTACGCGTAAAGCTCGGCTGCGACCCCAGCAGGCCCGACCTCCATCTCGGTCATTCCGTTGTTCTGCGCAAACTGCGGCAATTTCAAGACCTGGGCCACGAAGCCATTCTCATCATCGGCGATTTTACCGGAATGATCGGCGACCCTTCCGGCAGAAGCAAAACGCGTCCCTCGCTCAGTCTCGAAGAAACCCGGCAGAACGGGCAGTCGTACTTCGAACAGGCGACGAAAATCCTCTCGTCGAAAAAAATTCAGATGTTCTACAACTCGGAATGGCTCGCGAAGATGAACTTCGCGGACATCATCCGCCTCGCCAGCAAGTACACCGTCGCGAGGATGCTGGAACGCGATGATTTCACAGAACGCTATAAAGCTGGCGAGCCAATTAGTGTGCACGAGTTCCTCTATCCTCTCGCGCAGGCGATGGATTCCGTCGCTATCGAAGCAGACATCGAGCTTGGCGGCACAGACCAGAAATTCAATCTGCTCGTCGGACGCGATATCCAACGCGAATACAACCTTGAGCCGCAGGTTATTCTCACCACACCGATTCTCGTCGGTACCGATGGCGTCGATAAAATGAGCAAGTCGCTCGATAACTATATTGGAATCAATGAATCACCCAAAGAAATCTACGGCAAAAGCCTGCGCATTCCTGACAGCCTGATCTATTCGTATTTCGAGCTGGCAACTGACGTCACTAACCAGGAACTCGCGGAAATAAAAAAAGAATTAGCGAATCCGGAAACGAATCCCCGAGACATCAAACGGCGACTCGCTCGCACACTCGTAACGATGTACCACGATGCAAAAGTGGCAACGCGTGCGGAAGAGGAATTCGACCGAATTTTCAAAGACAAAAGCCTGCCGGATGAGGTTGAGGAATACCGCCTCGGCGCTCAAAATGGCTCGCAATCCGTAGTGGCATTGCTTACGACTGCACAGCTTGCAGCATCGAAAAGCGAAGCGCGCCGCCTCATCGAGCAGGGCGGCGTTAGCATCGATGGTGAGCGCGTTTCTGACGCAAACGCCGGTCTGCCCGACAAAAAAGAATTCGTTGTCAAAGTCGGCAAAAGAAAATTTTTGAAAGTTATACGGTAATATCACATTGTAGGGGCAGAATATATTCTGCCCCTACACAACAACCATTACACCTAAAATCGGAGATGAGGAAGTGTTCGTCCCAGCAAAAATGTTCTTCACCAAGGGCGTCGGCCGCCACAAGGATTATCTTCAATCGTTCGAGCTTGCATTGCGCGACGCAGGTATCGAAAAATGCAACATCGTAACCGTTTCGAGCATTTACCCCCCGGGCTGCAAACGCATCTCTCGTGAGGAGGGCTTAAAGCTTCTTCAAGCCGGCGGCATTACGTTTTGCGTGATGGCGCGAAACGCCACAAACGAGCCTAACCGCCTCATCGCTTCATCGATTGGCGTTGCGCAACCGGCGGATGCGACACAGTATGGGTACCTGTCCGAGCACCATCCGTACGGCGAAACCGACGAGCGCGCCGGCGATTACGCCGAAGATCTGGCCGCCACGATGCTTGCCACCACACTTGGCATCGAGTTCGATTCCGGTACGGCATGGGACGAGCGAGAAAAGATCTTCAAGATGTCCGGGAAAATCGTCCGGACGTTTAACGTTACCCAATCTGCAGAAGGTGATAAAAACGGCTTGTGGACGACGGTCATCGCGGCGGCGGTGCTCTTCCCACCAGACGACTTGAAGCTTGTTACGAACGGCGGTGAAGCGACCGCAACAAAATAAATAATATCCGTCTCGCTTATAGTGAAGTCGGTGTAGCTGATTACAAGCAGGGGTCATGGATGGTTTCCAACTATGCCCCTTTTTTATATTCACTCTGGCATATCCCCGCGAGGAGAGAACCCTATGACCGATACACTCGTTCAGAAAACTCCCCGTATCGCATCCATCGACATCATCCGCGGCGCGGTGATGATCCTCATGGCCATCGACCATGTGAGAGTCTATGCCGCCATTCCGGCAGGCGGTCCGTATTGGGATATTTTCTTCACTCGCTGGGTCACCCACTTCTGCGCTCCGGCATTTATTTTTCTCGCGGGCACAAGCGCGTTCCTCTACGCGCGCAAGCACAGCGACATCTCGAAGTTCCTTCTCACACGCGGCGCGTGGCTCGTCTTCCTTGAATTAACCTTTCTCCGCGTTGCCTGGACATTCAATTTCGACTTCACTCAATATGAAATGGCGGGTGTCATCTGGGTCATCGGGTGGTCTATGATTCTTATGGCGGGACTTGTGAAATTGCCGTTGAAGATTGTCGCGGCCTTCGTAGTGATGATCATCTTCGGCCACAACCTGCTCGATTCATATCTCTGGACGCTCGTGCCTACCCTTGGGGATGATGTCGGCTCGGCGTTATGGAAAATCGCGTATGTCGGGTTTTTTGCAGGACCGATTTCCGCAGGCCCCGAAGGCCCGAACCTCATCGTGCTGTACTCGCTCGTTCCATGGGTCGGCGTGATGGCGGCAGGATACGCCTTTGGGAATATATTAACCTTCGAATCCGAGCAGAGAAACCGCGTTTGCCTGCGGATTGGGCTTGGAGCTATTGCTCTGTTTGTCATGCTCCGCGGCTTCAATCTCTACGGGGATTTTCAACCGTGGTCTATCCCATCCGATGGCCCTGATGGTTCAAAGATGCCTGCGTTGCTTTCATTCCTCAACACGACAAAATACCCAGCTTCGTTGTTGTTTTTACTTATGACACTGGGCCCCACAATAGCAGTGATTCCAGTGTTGGAGAAAGCACGCGGTGTTATCACGGATGCCATCGCATTGTTCGGGCGAGTGCCGTTCTTCTATTATATGCTCCATATCCCGCTGATTCATGCGCTGGCATTGGTTATTTCGTATATCAGCAACGGAGAAGTAAGCGACTGGCTGTTTATGAATCACCCTATGGGAGTCGGACCAGCGCCGGAGGGTTATCGTTGGAGTTTGACCACTATGTACTTCGTGTGGGCAATCACCATTGTAATACTTTACTATCTGTGCCGATGGTTCGCAAAAGTAAAAGCAACGCGGACTGAGTGGTGGTTGAAGTACCTGTAAGGATCTCTCAATATTCAGTAGGACAGACCAGCTTACCGGCGGGCAGGGATTCCTGTCTATCCTATATTGATCACGTATCAGCATTAATACATCAAGGGGGCGAGCATCTACTTGCCAGTTGGTACTATTCCGGCGTTGTATCTTCGCCCTATAAAATTCCCGAGAGCCAGTGCATAATGTTGAGTGCAAATTGCTTGTTATCGATGCCGGGTACATTCATTCCGAACGGTTTACCTGTTTTGCCATCCAGTTGCGCGGTCAGCATCGCCGCCTCACCAAGAATTACCACACGGCCTTTACCGTGTTCGATCGCAACGGCTTGTGCATAGCCTTGGGCAGAAGATGCTTCCCCGTAAGTAATGAGCACGCGTGTATCACCGCCTGATTTATCAACTACAATATCCGCTGGCCTATTCATAGCTGAATCTCCGAGCCGTAATAACATCACACAGTCCGTAGAACAACTCAGTGATTGCCCCGTAAACGTCATCACGCTGTGAACAGTTTCAGTGGCATCCCTGCCTTTTAAAATGGGATGTTCTGCCATCAAATTGTTTTCCCGCGTGAAGAAAAGCTGGCTCGTATCTCCGGAACCCTCATCATAATTAACTGAATCCTCTACCAACCCTTTACTCATCTCAACATCAAAGCGGCTCGCAAGATTTTGGGCTGCAGAACCTGTTGGCGCATGGTCTGTGATCAACAACAACGAGCCCCCCTCCCAAACCCAATTACGAACAATCTCACACTCCTCGTCCGTAAATGCCGACTGATCGTTCGCGTCATTTGCACCCAGTGCGTTGGCAATCACAAGAATATCTATGCCATCTAATACAGTCGGAACAAATTGTTCCTCGTTTGGCAACACATCATAACCGTCATTCGAAATGAGTTTCGAAAAAGGCTGATACAACCCGTCCATTGTATGAATATTGCGATGCGCTTCATCGAACAATACCTTTGGCTTTTGATCTCGATAGGCAGTATTCTTTACCGATACGTCGAAGTTTGGGTCTGCCTTTTGTCGACCCTGATCACATGCCGACAAGAGTAGGCAAAAAATAATTGCGCCTGACATTATTTTGGCTTTACGCAGAAAAACTCCACCGTTCAACATATGTTCCTCTTCTTGGGTTTGTGTATTCTTTGTTTTCTTAGACTCACGTCCTTTACTTCGGGTTTCAAAAAACAACGGGCTCCGTATGCCGTTACGGAGCCCGTTAGTGTCTCAATACTTATTGGGACTTACATCCCACCGTTCATCATTTGCGGCCAGAGCCAGCCGAACGTCCCGCCGGTTATCAAGCCGTAAATCAACCTATCGATTGTATCTTTTATCGTCGTACTGAGCTTCCGCCTGTACCAAATCCACATCGGCCAAGATGCCAGCGAATATTCGACAAACGCCGTTGTTCCGGCAAACCGGAAGACCTCAAGATACTCTGCCCCAGCACCCAAAGCACGCCCAGCAACATAAGCCGCGAAGATGCTGACCACAACCGTAAACAGAAACCAAAGTGCAAGGGGTTTCCCCATCCCGCTATCTCCATTTGGGAAAACCGTCATGACGATCACAGGACCCTTCTTGAGTTTCTCTTGGAACTCCGGTGTCTTCATATCCGCCATCCCACCCGCACGCGGCAACATGTAATCGCCCTGCGGAATATTGAACGGCCTGAGCGCATCCTGCACCCTGTCCTGATCCGGCACCGGGCGATAATCGCCTGCATGCCAACCCGAAAAGACCATATGAATCAACGAGCTGGCGATAAACACAAAAACACCAGAAAGCAAAATCGGCAACCACAAATCTGTCAAGCCCATGGTGAGCCTCCTTATGTTGTAAGTGTGGTGGGTGAAAAAAACAAAAACCTGAAATGCCTTACAGTTGGTTTCTTAATTTACTTAGTCCAAGAAGCCCATAGAAAAATATTGTTGCAGTTAGTGTAAGCCTTACCAGATTTAATAACAGCCACGCTCGTGAGCTGGAAATTAATTCAGCCGTATCATAAACAGGGGGATTCGATAAGATGTTTGCGAGTGTAGGAACAAAATAGACCGCAGTGACAAGGATTATTCCTATCGTTCCATACAAAGCAAACCTTACTTCCTTGCGTCCACCACCCTTGTATTTGAAAAATGCAATAAGCGCTATCATTGTCGACAGGGTCGTTAAGACGGCTAAAATAGGGAATGGATTAACCTCACCGGCTAAAGGGTACATCATCATTTGGTTTACATAACGCAGAGGGTCTTCATACCAGGTCCACGTCGTCTGTATGCTGTGGTAAACACCCGCTCCGAGCCAGAAAGAAAGGCTAACCAAAAATGTCACAAAGATAAGATATTGCGTTTTTGAAATCATTGGTGCTCTAAAACCCATCCTGAGTAAAAAGTGAGAACCCCCTACTTATTGCTTTTAACCCGCAACTCCAAACTCGCAACATACGACCTTCAACCTACAACCTATACACCTTCAACTACAATCACAAATACGCCTTTACGCTCGTCTTTGGAGAATTTTTGCAGTAAACTCTGCGCCGTGCCGCGGAAAATCTCCTCCGTCGGCATCGTCAAATCAAACGCGACGGAGAGGCGCCGTGACGAACCCAACACATCCGCGATGTCGCGCATGAGCGCCAGCAAGCGATACGGCGTATCCATCAGAACAATCGTGCGCTTTTCCTTCTTCAGTTCTTGAAGCTCGACAATGCGGCGATTGCGTTTGGGTGAAAGAAACCCCGCAAACACAAACCGCTCGATGGGAAATCCTGACGAAATCAGCGCAGGCATAAGCGATGTCGCCCCCGGCACAGGCACAATCTTAACCCCAGCGTCGATAGCTTTGCGGACGAGAATCTGTCCGGGATCCGAAAACACCGGCGTTCCGGCATCGGAAACAACCGCTACATTGCTCCCCTTCTTGAGCGCAGAGAGGAGAATAGAGCTCGCCGCGGCTTCGTTGTGCTCGTTGAGGCTCTCGACGGGCTTCTCAATTCCAAAATGCCTCAACATTGCCGAACCCGCCTTGCGCTCTTCGTACACAACAAGATCGACTTCCTTTAATATCCGCAACGCACGGAATGAAATATCTTCTAAATTTCCAATCGGTGTCGCAACAAGATACAACGTGCCTGGCATATTCCTCCTACAAACTGTCTAAAGTCTCAAGTTTCAGGTCTCATGTTTCTTGTGACAAATAGTTTTAAACTTTAGACTTTGAACTTGAAACTTCCGTATCTACTCCCTAATCGTATGGTAATTTTCCACATCGATGCCGCGCTGGTATGCCTCCCACTCGCGCACAAGCAAAATAATCAGCGCGGTGGCTGGGATGGCAATAAGCAATCCCACAAATCCGAGGAAGTACGAAAACACCAGCAGCGAAAGGATGATGAGCAGCGGATGCAATCCCACCTTGCCGCCGACGATGCGCGGCGAGAGGAAGGCTACTTCAACCAAATGCAAAATCGCGACGCTGCTTACAGCAATAATTAACTTTTGTGTCGTCGGCGGGTCGCTGAACAACGCTACAACCGCTGAAAGCACCATGGTAATCAGCAGGCCGAAGTACGGGATGAGGTCAAGCACACCGGCAATCAGTCCAAGCACGACCGCGTTCTTAATGCCGAAAATGGAAAACACCACCCCAACCGCCACGCCCTGGAACACAGCGACCGTGAGCGCGCCGCGCAGGTATCTGCCGATGAGGTCGTCCGCTCTCTCCATATACTTGTCCACACGCTCGCGGTTATGTTTGGGGAAGAGCATCTTGAAACGCAAAGCGATTTTTGGGAAATCCCACATGATGTAAAACGTCAAGAACGGCACGATGATCACATAAAAAATCTGTGTGACGAAGTACGATAAACTGCTCATCACCGCAACCATTCCGGAAAGAATGCTCTTCAGGATGTCTTCCAGCTTGGGTGCGAACTCGCTCTTGAGCGTATTGCGAAGCTCCTCTGGCGAAATCCCAAACCGCTGCAACATCCCCATGATGTTGCTCGTCCAGAGCATATTGTTCAAATCCGTACCCAGTTGCGCAAGCGCATTCAACACGCCCTCTAGCTGAGCAATCGCAATAGGCAAGAGGAAGAAAACAAAAAGCGTAATCAAAGCCAATGCAATGACGATCAACACCAGCGAGGTGATCCACCGCGCAACGCCCCACTTCTCGAATTTATTGACGATGGGATTCAGGATGTACGCCAGCACCATCGATATGATGAAGGGCGCAAGAATACCGGAGATGGCATGCAGAAACCACAGAGCGAACAAAATAACACTCAACCATATGAGCGTCTTCGCGAGCACGTACTTGCGCATCGGGTACAACAAGAAAAGGATGGCGCCCAGCACAAGAAACGGCGAAAGAATCGTTTGGATGGTGTAAATCAGGACCATCATCAACAACACTGCACCAGCCAGGAGCACGATTTCAATTCTGCCCATCGATTGGAATAACGTATCCCACCGCTCCTCTTTTGGGGCGGCGTCACGAAACACCGGTCGTTGCCTGCGTTGTTTTGGCATAGTATACTCTTGGTATATTGGGGTAGGTCAGACATTCGTGTCTGACAAAAAAAATAATTCGTCAGCTATTTGGATTTCATTTCAACGCCCGTATGCCCGAAACCCCCGCTACCGCGGGCAGTGTCGTTCAGATTTTCAACTTCACGCCACTCCACTCGCGTATAACGGTGCACCACCATTTGCGCGATACGGTCGCCGCGCTTCACAACAAACGGCGCCTTGCCGAAATTCGTCAGAATCACCTTCACCTCGCCGCGATAATCCGAATCAATCGTGCCGGGGGAATTCAAAATCCCGACGTTATGCTTTACCGCCAAGCCGCTGCGCGGGCGCACTTGCGCTTCAAACCCGATAGGCAGCTCAATGGAAAATCCCGACGGAATCAACTCCGTTGTACCGGGGGCAATGGTCACATCGCGTTCTACTGCCGCGCAAATATCCATACCTGCAGAGCCCTCCGTGGCATATGTAGGCAGCGGAACATCGCTGGAATTCGGGTTCACTCGCGAAATTTTTATAGCAACGTGTTCAAGCAAGGGAGTACTTTTTTAGGAATGTGCCGTGGTATGTGCTAAGAAAGTTTCACCAATATACAGAGAGAGTCAGGAAAAATCAACGCATATCGCTGAGTTGGTGAATTGCCACTTCATTTGAACTGCAGGGGGAGCAGAGGTAATAAGTGTTGGGGAGAAAAACTCCTCCCCTGCCCCTCAACTCCCCCGCGCCCTCTCCGGTCAATATTTAACGAAGAGGAGAAAGAAGGGAGTGCAGTCGAAAAGAGCTTTTAACTTTAATCTAAGAGTGCTATATTGCACACGGTTTTTCTGACCTTCCTCGTTGTCATGCTCATTGTATTATCCGAACAAACGGAGTGCATTTCATGCTGACCGACCTTAAAAAAATTCAATATCACGAAACCATCCTCTCAACTGTCGGCAAGACGCCTCTCGTGAAGCTTAATAAGCTTTCGAAAGGTTACAAGCCGCTGATGCTTGCGAAGGTGGAGTTTTTCAACCCCGGCGCGTCCGTCAAAGACCGCATCGGAGCAGGCATTATTGAGGAAGCCGAGCGCGAGGGACGCCTCAAGCCGGGCGGGACAGTCGTGGAAGCAACCTCCGGAAATACGGGACTCGGGCTCGCCATCGCCGCCGCGGTGAAGGGCTACCATTGCGTCTTTACTATGCCGGATAAAATGAGCATCGAGAAGATCCGCCTTCTGCGAGCGTTTGGAGCGGAAGTCATCGTCACTCCAACCGCAGTTGAACACGATTCGCCGGAAAGCTACACCGAGGTCGCCAAGCGTGTGGTGCGCGAAACGCCTAATTCCATCCTCGCCAACCAGTACTACAATCCCAAAAACCCTGAGGCACACTACAATACCACGGGACCCGAAATCTGGGAGCAGACAGGCGGACAAATCGACTACTTCGTTGTCGCCATCGGCACAGGCGGAACAATCACCGGCGCGGGGCGCTACCTCAAAGAGAAAAACCCCAATATCAAAGTCATCGGCATTGACCCCAAAGGCTCCGTGCTGCGCGAGTACTTCTATACAAAAAAATATCCTCCCGTATTCAAGACGTACAAAGTGGAAGGCATCGGTCAGGATTATGTGCCGGGCGTGTTGAATTTCCAGTATGTGGACGAAGTGATCGAAGTAACCGATAAGGAATCCTTTCTCACCGGCCGCCGGCTGACACGAGAGGAAGGCTTGTTCGTGGGAGGCTCTGCTGGTACGGCGATGGCCGGCGCGCTCAAAGTTGCCGAGCGGCTCACGGAAAAAGATGTGATGGTCGTGCTTCTGCCCGATACCGGTGAGCGGTACCTCAGCAAAATGTATAATGACGATTGGATGCGCGAGAATCGCTTCCTCGTGCCGGAGAAAATCACCGTGCGCTACGTGCTCGAAGGCAAGAAGATCGTGCCCAACGTCGTCGCAGTCGACCCCGTTGCAACCGTACGCAAGGCACTCGACCTTATTAAAGAGCACAATATCTCTCAGCTTCCGGTGATGGAAAACGGCAAATCCGTCGGCAGCGTGGAGGAAAGCGAGCTGATGGGCGCGGTGCTGCAAAACCCCGACGTGTTCGACGAACCGGTGAGCAAACAAATGCACAAGCCTTTCCCAGCCATCGGAGTTGATGATACTATCAACGCAGCCATGACACATCTCTCGAAAAAAGCTCCCGCCGTGCTCGTTTCTGACGGAGAGAAAATAGTGGGTGTGCTGACGAAATACGATGTGATCGAATACATGTCTCGGTAAACGCTGATGAGCGCGGATGAACGCGGATGTTCGCGGATAACTGAATTGATATGACTGCTACTAAACTGCTATATGCCGATATCACTGAGGCAATTATCGGCGCTGCTTTTCATGTTCATAACACGCTCGGACCGGGACTGTCCGAAAAAACTTACCAGACTGCAATTGCAGCGTATCTCAGAGAGAAAGGATATAATGTTGAAGAGGAAAAAGTGTTGCCATTGTTTTTCAAGGATACTCGCGCAGGAGAGCAACGAGTCGATTTACTTGTCGATAATAAAGTTATCGTCGAAACTAAGGTAGTACACAAACTTCTTCAAGATTACACAACTAAACTTCTGGCATGCTTACGAAACACAAAGTATCAAGTCGGGCTTCTTATCAATTTTGGTTCTAAGGTAGAATTCAAACGGATTGTTCACTCAACCGAACACAAATACTGATGCAATCAAGCTTGAGAACGCATCCGCGTAAATCAGCTTATCTCTTGCAATCACGTAGGAATAAATCATCCGCGCATCCCTTGCAATCACGCAGGAGTAAATTATCCGTGTAAATCAGCTTATCTCTTGCTATCACGCAGGAGTAAATTATCCGCGAACATCCGCGTTCATCCGCGGAAATCCGCGTAAGGAGACAACACATGGGCTTTAGTACTAAAGCAATCCACGCCGGAGTTGATCCAGACCCCTCCTTCGGCTCCATTATGACGCCGGTTCACCTGACTTCGACGTACGTTCAGCAAGGCCTCGGCGAGAACAAAGGCTACGATTACAGCCGCGCCGGCAACCCAACGCGCACCGCACTTGAAACCAACATCGCCGCGCTCGAAGGCGCAAAAGCCGGACTCGCGTTTGCATCCGGCATGGCGGCAATAAGCGCTGTGTTTCATTTGCTGGAAACCGGCGACCACGTGCTCGTCTCCAAAAACGTCTACGGCGGCACGTACAGACTCGGCAAGCTCGTGCTCAACAGCTTTAAACTCAACTTCGACTTTATAGATACAACCGACGTCAAGAACATCGAGCGTGCCATCCGTTTCAACACAAAAATGCTCTTCGTCGAAACCCCCACCAACCCGACAATGGAGATCACCGACCTCAACGCTGTCGCCAAACTCTGCAAATCCAGAAATCTCATTTCCGTGGTGGATAACACCTTCGCCTCGCCGTTCCTGCAAAACCCCTTGGATTACGGCATCGATATCGTGATGCACAGCGCCACGAAATACATCAACGGGCATAGCGATATGATCGGCGGGTTGCTCGCGCTGAACGACAAGAAGCTCATCGAGCGGTTGAAGTTCATCCAGAAATCCGCCGGCAACATGATGAGCCCGTTCGACGCGTGGCTCTGCCTGCGCGGCGTCAAAACGCTCGCCGTGCGCATGGCAAGGCACGAGATGAATGCTATGGAAGTCGCACAATTCCTTACTAAACAACGGAAAGTTAAGAAAGTCAACTATCCCGGACTCGTCTCACATCCGCAGAACAGGCTCGCGCGCAAGCAAATGCGCGGCTTCGGCGGGATAATTTCGTTCGACCTCGGCAGCCTCTCCGCAGCGAAGAAGCTCCTCAAGCGCGTGCGGCTCATCTCACTCGCCGAAAGCTTGGGTGGAGTCGAAAGCCTCATCTCTCATCCTGCGACAATGACACACGCGTCAGTACCTGCTGAAGAACGCAAACGCATCGGCGTCACCGATGGGCTGGTAAGAATGTCTGTTGGAATAGAAGATGTGGAGGATATATTGGCGGACTTGAAGCAGGCGCTGGCGGGGGTGTAATTTCAAAGCTCAAAGCTCAAATGCCAAATCAAAAGGATTAATGACAAAACACCAAATTTGAACTAGAATTTTGTCTTTAGCATTTGGCATTCATTTGATATTTGAGCTTTGTAATTTGGCATTGTTCACCCGCTCCCACCCTGTCAGCGAACCGTAGTGTCGGAAATCTTTTCCACTAAGAAATGTCCCGACGGGATATCGCCGTCTTTATGTACCCCGTCGCCTCGAATCGTGAGAATGCGATGGAACTCGCAACGGTACAGCTCAGACTTGCCAAATTCGTCAGTGACGCGGAATTCGCCTTCATCCTTGCTGATGAGAAAGTTTTTCCACCAAATAGTGTCCGGACGGCACAGACGCAGTTTCGTCCTTTCCATCTCGCCTGATCGATTTGATCTGATGTTCCGAACAAAAATACCATTCCACGTGACCCGAAGAAGAGACCACTCGAAACTGACCGTTTTCTCCGGTGATAAGCATTCCGGGTGTTTTCGTTAGGTACGTTTCGCCGACGTGCATGAGAAAAACTTTTCCGTTGTTGCCCGTATACCCTAAAAGATCCTCGTGTCCACTTTTCCCCTCACGACCTCAAGTGGTACCTTATCCACAATCCATGCGACAAACAATAGCTCGAAAGGATGAAAAAAGAGTTAGTCCTTTGACCTACAGACATAACAGGAAGGATTTGCAGCTTTCGCGTGGCCGTGCGGGTCTTGTTAAGAGGAATCCCGATCTTGGGCGTACCGGGCTATTTGGAGGCGGGAACGCAGCGTCAATTTTTCGAGGATGTTGTGGACGTGGCTCTTGACCGTATAGGTGGCAATGTGCAGTCTCTCGGCAATATCTTTATTACTCAATCCATCGGCGATAAGGATGACAATCTCCTTTTCTCGCTTGGTCATCCGATCCGCCCCGCCGATTCTTCTCTTCCCTCGCTCAAGCGCCAGTTTGACCACCTGCGAAAACAACGACTCAGTCAACAGCGGCGGGAGAACCTTCTGTCCATTCGCAACAAGGCGTATCGTTGCGAGGAAATCCTTCACGCTCGCTTCTTTGAGAATAAAACCGGATGCACCCACCTCGATAAACTCTATGATATCCGATTCCGAAGTGGCAAGCCCCATCCCGACCACTTTCGTGGAAGGAAACTTCGCCCTGAGCAACGCGACGATGCGTACGCCGTAGCGGTGATTCAAACCGAGGTCGACAAGGATAAGATGAGGCTTGAAGCTTTTTATCTTCTTCAGGAAGTCGTCGTTACCGTTCGAGGTGGCAACGATGGTCATATCCCCCTGCGAGCTGACCATCGCCGAGATGCCCTCGCGCAAAAGCCTGTTATCCTCAATCAAGAGAGTGCGGATGTTCTTCATCATCACAGCAACCGTTTGCTCCTCACACAGCACTGACCCCGATGGACTACTAACAATCTACTAAACAGCAGAAGCAGAAACAAACGGTAGCGAATACTTTGGCGGTCACGGACCTCATTCTGGGAGGGAGTTCAGCTCCCGGCCTGCATATAGCAATAGAACACGGAAAAAGCGGATGGGACGGATAAGAGCAGATTACAGCTTACTTTTCTTCTGACTTCTGACTTCCATTTTTTGATTTGTCACTTGGGCTTTGGTACTTGTCATTCATTCGATTGACCCACCTTCTCCGCCATCGTCCTGCCAGCGTGCTTCAGCCTCTAACTGCAGTGAATCCATTTCTCTCTTCGTGCGGCCACGCGAATCGACTATCTCTACGAGTCCAAATTGTTCAATAGATCGAAGCCTGTTAATCCACTCGAGGAACCCTCGATGAATTTCATTCGGGACGGGCGAGCTGCCCCGCCGGTGTCGTCCATGTACATGAGTTACTTGCATTTGCTGGTCCGCCTTTCTGTGCTGCTCATTGTTGTGCCACTTGGGACACGCCTTCGTATTTCCGTTTCATTTCCTGTGCAAACGCTAATGCCTGCTTCCCATCGATAAACCAGTCTGACGAAATTCGCTTCCGGAACCACAGAAACGTTTTTCTCCAGAGCCGGACCTTCCATATGCCGGCGTCTGAGTCGCTGTGATGCAGTTCAATCTTATATTCCCGTGCGTTCAATATGACGGTTACATTTTTCATGGCAATGGTGTCAGGTCCTCTTCGTTTACCTCAAGCACAATAAACGTTACTCCGTCGAGCACCGTATACGGGTCGCCGCGCTTGGCGGGAAGCGACACAACTGTACCATTGACGATTACAAGCTCCTGGCCCGGCTGCGGAGACATGGGCGTGCCGCTCCGTGTGGCAGTTTGTTTGCCCCTGCCCGAGACGTGCTGTCCGCACGTATAGAGTTGTGAATATGTCGCGCGTTCAATCATACCCTGTCAGTGTTCCTGTAATAATCGTATAACCGTCACAACAAAAGACCCGCTGTACGGTAGCCCTTTTGACAGGGACCCGATGCGAGCGGGACCTTTGGTGAACTTTTACATCCGGGAAGGCTGAAAAACTCCGCCTGCCCGATCAATATTTACTTCTGGTGTGCGCTCTCAAACGCCGCCGTTCGCGCTTCCGGTGTCACTTCGTTGGCGAACTCGGAAAATGTGAGTGCGTAGCCATCCGGGTCCCGGACGGTAAAAATCCGATCGCCCCATGCTTCGGTTTTGGGCTCGTTGACCACCGTGACGCCCTTGCCCTTGATCTCGCTGAAGAACGCGTCCAACTTCTTCGACGCGGTCATCCCGATGTACAGCTCAACGCCGACACCCGGCTTGTTCTTCGCCAGGTCGTCTTTCGTTTGCTGCGTGCGGATGTATTCCGCCGGCGAAAGCATAATCAGCGCGGAATCGAACCCGACTGCCGCGTGGGCAACCTTGCCATCCTTGCGCGTTACTTTGTCCGATGTCTGAAAACCGAGCGTCTTCGTGTAGAAGTCGAGACTCTTCTGCATGTCTTTGACACGAATGCTCGGAGCAATGCCGTTCTGTTTGCGTTGTTCCATGATAGAGTACTCCCTACTGAATAGAAAAACATGAATGAAATGGCGTGTTTCCGAACCGAAAGACTCTGGAGAAGCAGCGCAGCGAATGAATCGAGGTAGGCTTGCGACGAACGCTGTTTAACGGAACGACCCCTGTCTGCCTAATAACACTTCGCCCTGATAACTAAAAGCGAGCACAGCGGGCCAAAAGTTACTGTCTTCAAAGTAGACCCTTCCCTTGCCAATAGCAAGACAATTATTTTTATTTATTTTTCCCGAACAAAATAGGAAGAAAAAGTAATGGCACAGATTAAGAATGATGAACACTTTCGCTCCTGCTCCCATTGCTCCACTCCATCTCGCCCCCGTTGTGCTTGATTTGATATTTGATCTTTGGCATTTGGTATTACCTCCCCCCACTCCCCTGCTCCTCAGCACCCCTGCCGCTTTACCCCTCTTGACATTCTCCCCCTGAATCTCTAACTTCTCGCACCCGCCCGCTGGAGTCTATAGGATACTCAGGCGGCACTGACTGCACCACTGTCAGACACCAATTCCCGGAGACCACAACATGAGCGCCACACTTCGTCATCCCGAAGAAACGAATTTATCGGTTCTTTTTTTCAGCGCGGACCACCGAAATCGAGGCGGCCTGCCTGCCGGTAGGCAGGTGCGCGAAGGCAAGAATCAATCGAAGCGTTTAATTTCGGTGCAAATCAAGAGTGAGAAAATCGAGTATAAATCCTACGCACCGAAATTACAGCCTTGTGCGGCGGGGATTGATTCGAGCGTTTCGATTTCGGAAAGATTTCTTTGTTACTTTTGGAACATCCCGCAGGTTTCTAAACCTGCGGGGCTTTCTCGGAAAGAAAGTAAAGACGAAAGAGAGAACGTTTGTAGCAAACGTAATCGACGACACGCAGTAATTTCAACGCTGCTTATCGCTTTATCTTTTCTCTTCACATCAACCGCGTTTGCACAAAACCCACTGCGCTATGCCCAGCAAGGCGTCACAGAAGGAGGCGGCAGTGTCACCTACATGCAACAAACAGCAGTCTCCGACGGAACCGAGCTGAGCACATTCAGCACACTAACCATTGCGCCCTACATCGGATATTTCATTGCGGATAATTTCCAGCTTGGCGCAAACCCGATCGGCATCAGCTACCTTAGCTTCGGCGGTAGTTCCCTCTATCGACTCAATATCTTCGCCGCGCCTGCGTACTATTGGAAAGCCCCGGGCGGAGAATACGGATTCATAGAGCCGCTGTTGGGATATACCGCTGAGCTTAATGGCGATACACGCGGCGGCTTTAGCTGGGGCGGCCGGGTGGGGGCAAAACTGCAGATTACCGAAGGCGGCTTACTCGTCTTTGCCGTACAGTACCTCGTCATTGACCTGAGCAAAAGCGGCGCCGCCTCCCGCACCGGATACAACGAGCTAACCATCTCAGCAGGGTTTACCGTGTGGAGGTAGAGGCCTGAATAGGACGCGGAAAAGGCGGATGGGACAGATAAAAGCGGATCAGAACTTTAAGAATTGATTGTCAACTTGCATTTTAAGTCCGAGATTTATAACTTCTCGCACTGACCGCTCCACTGTCAGAGGGGACCACCATGAAAAAACTCGAACCCCGCGAAGAACTTGAAAAGAAGTTGAGATTTCATACGCGCATGTACTTTATTAACCGAGTATTTAAAGATTATTCACACGGTATTAGCCTGATAATATCTCTTTCCATCCCAACCGGTCTGCTCCTCATACCGTATTTGTCCACCGAGCAACAAGTGTGGTTTAACAAGATTTTACTCATTGTGATCTTCCCCCGATTTTGCGGACACAGAGAAAAGCCACTATCTTGGTGGCAGAAGGAGGTCCGCAATGGAAAGAGTCAAGAAACGGAATCAGTATGA
>JAKEEG010000035.1 GCA_022616555.1 Ignavibacteriota bacterium
GAGAATTGTCACGCGCTCCACGCCGTATTTCTTCTGAGCGTACCGCGCGCCGATAGCGACGTTGTTGAACAGGCAAAAGCCCATCACTGTCGATGTTTCCGCGTGGTGTCCCGGCGGTCGTACAGCACAGAACGCGCTGGTTAGCCCGCCATTCATTATTCTATCAATACCCATCAGCACGCCGCCAGCGGCGAGTCGTGCGACGTCGAACGAATCCTCGCACGCGTGCGTATCGCCCCCATCAAGCACGGTTTCGCCCGACTTGCACCGCCGCTCGATCATGGCAACATACTGCTCCGGATGCACAGCGGTAAGCCATTCGCGCAGAGCTGAGAAGGACTGAAGGTGCTCAAGCTTCTTCCACACGTCGGTCGCGAGCAAATGCTTGACGAGCGCTTGCAGCCGCTCAGGGCGTTCCGGATGGCCGATGCCCGTGTCGTGTTTCAGGTAATCCGGATGGTAAATGAATCCGACTGAGCTCATTTCGAAAGATGAAAAAACCTTTTACTGGGAGGGAGCTGCGCTCCCGACCTGGTAATGTTTTAAATTAAAATGTCCACTTTAAGAATGGAATGATCACCTAGGATATAATTTCGTGCACTTGAATATTGCCAGTATTCAGGTTTATCAACATAACCCTTTCTCACAGGATTGTCGTGGAGATAATTCAGTTTTTGTAAGAACTTCTCTCCCGTATCAAGTAGAATAGGGTGGTTTCCATCAACCCATATTTTATATTCGCTGTTTCTACTGTGTACCGTGGATGTTGTTTTAAAAGTCTGCAAAACTGTATCTCTATGGTCATCCCGTAATTGTTTGATAATGCCCTTAGCTGTGAATTGTTTGAAGTCTCGCAAAGTATCTGAGAGTTGATGGCGGGACGTTCCAGAACAAATGAGATGAAGATGATTTGGCATAATTACGTATGCAGCTATCCGCAATTCCTTTTCCTTTTGGCAAAATCGCAAACTCTCAGCAATTAATTCAAAATAGGGATACGATGTAAAGAGATATGTCCAATTTACGACAGTAGCGGTAAGAAAATAAAACTCATCGTCTTTTCCTGTAACGATTTTCCAGTGGGACATGGATAAAAGTTCAAATTCTGAAAATGTTGTGGTCGGGAGTGGGAACTCCCTCCCAGTATCGTGCTTATGTGATTTGTTCTAGATTGAATATACGTATTTTTCATTCCGGAATTTTGCATTTCCTTCTAAAGCTGGTTATATTGCCGCTCGTTTGGAAACTGTATGGACAACAATAAACCCACAAGAGCGACACTCGATGCCGTCTTCGATGATATCATTACGGGCGAGGGCGTGCACCGCTCGAAACACGAACTCGTGTTAGATGGCAAAGACGTTACTTTCCAATTTGTCGCCGCGTTGAAACGGCACGGGTATTTTCCGACGACGGTGGGTGATGTCGAGGTGCAGCCCGGCGAGCGCGTGCCGGCGTTTTTTATCAAGGAATCGACAGCGTTCTTCGGCTGGATATTCTGGGAACAATTTACGCAGTGGAAACTGCGCAAGCTCTGGGGATCCATCGTGCGGAACAAAAAAGGTGACTGGGCGATTCAGCTCCCGCCTAACAAACCCACTACTATTTACGCGAACGAAGAACTCAAGCTGGAAATGGACATTGACCACCCGAGCGAATGGTGAGAAAAGACAAAGAATAGAACACAGAAACAGCGCCTGCCTGCCGGTAGGCAGGGATTGAACGGATAAAAGCGGGTTTAGTTTAGAATATTTTTTTGTTTTATCTGTGCTCATTCCGTCTAATCCGCCTTTACGGTGTTCTATGTTATCCTAAATCCTATGCACACGACATCAATAACAATCCCCACGCCCTGCAACTTTAACTTTTGGCGGACGGTGTACAGCCACGGCTGGTGCGCACTGCCGCCGTTTAAAATCGATAAAGATGCTCAGGCATTTGAGCGGATACTGGAGCTCAGCGATCGCCTACTCGTCCGCTGCGTCATGAAAGCAACAGGCAAAGGCATTACCGTTCAGTGCCACAGTCAAAAGCCGTTGAATGCTACCCACAAGCAAGAAATTCACTCACAACTAAGAGCGTGCCTGCGCTTAACTGAAGATATGGCTTCTTTTTACGCAGAAGCCAGTAGGCTCAGAAAATTTCAATGGGTACCGCGTATGGGAGCGGGGCGAATGTTACGCTCGCCAACGGTGTTTGAAGATGTCGTGAAAATGATCTGCACGACCAACTGCAGCTGGGCGCTGACGGAAATTATGGTTGGTAATCTCACCACAAAGCTGGGAAGAAAATTCGAATCGGGCGCGTATAGTTTTCCCACACCGCAGGCACTTGCAGAAACGACTGAGAAATTCTTCAGAAAAGAAATACGCTCCGGTTATCGGTCGCCATATTTATTGGAGCTTGGCGAGCGAGTCGCATCCGGCAAGCTCGATATGGAATTGTGGCGTTCATCGACTCTGCCGACAGACGAGTTATTCAAGCAAGTCCGCGCGGTGAAGGGGATGGGCGACTACGCTGCTGGGAACATTATGAAACTCCTCGGCCGTTATGATTATTTGGGATTGGATTCCTGGGTGCGCGGGAAGTTTTATGAGTTACACAAAAACGGCAGGAAAGTTACGGATAAGACAATCGAAAAATACTATGCGCCGTACGGCAAATGGCAAGGACTGTTCTTTTGGCTGGAAATGACGAAAGACTGGTACGACCATAAATTTCCGTTTTAAGAAATAGACACCCTTTCTGGGAGGGAGTTATACTCCCGACCTACGTTGGTCGGGAGCGAAGTCCTCTCCCATCGAAAGAAAAAAATGCGAAAATTTATTTCGTTCATCTTATACCTGTTCTATCGATATTATCAGGGCGGAAGAAGCACCGAAAGCATTGCATATGAGAGTGCAATTTTCGCTCTGTTAGCACTTATTTTTTTCAATGTTGTTTTCGTGATGTCGCTGTTTACTTCAAGTGGTATTTTTTTTCTGGATGGTGATGATCCAAGATGGGTGCAATATCTCAAAATAGGTTTTGGAATTGTCTTACCGGGTTTCCTCATTCTTAGATTGCTCTTCCCGAAATCACACATAACGAATTTAACCTACGATGATCAGGTAATAGAGCGAGGTGGATGGATTTTAACGCTTTATGTTGTTACTTCATTTATTCTGGTATTTTTTTCCTGACAGCATCAAGGCGGGTATAACCCCGTAGAAGTAAAAAATATTCATCACTCAGAATAATGCTCATTCAATCTTTACATAAATTAGTCCGCTTTCGTGTTGAGCGGCTTGGCATCGAGAGCAAGCGGATGGAGATTCCCGGCTGCTCACTGCATTACTATGAGTATCGCCATCCAAATCCTCGCGGCGCGGTGGTGCTGGTGCACGGGCTTGGCACATCTTCCAGCACATGGTTTCATCTGTACTCTTCGCTCATTCGCGAGCATACTGTAGTTGCGCTGGATTTGCCGGGGTTTGGATTTTCGACCATTAGTACAAACCGAAAATTCCTATCGGTGGCAGAGCACACCGCTGTCCTCGACACGTTTACTGCGAAGATGGCGCTTTTTTCGTTCACGCTCATCGGTCATTCGTTGGGAGGATGGATTGCTGCGAAGTACGCATCGGCGCATCCCAAACAAGTTGCGCGCCTTGTGCTCATCAACACTGCTGGCGTGCATGTTGAGGGAGTCGAAAACTTGCTCCGTGCGTTCGATATCAAAACGACGGGCGATATGCGCAGGCTGGCGGACACGATGTGGCACAAGTATCCGTGGTACTTCAAGCCTCTATTGCCGGCATTTCGTGATGAGCTGGTGAGAAGAGAAGTACCGGAATTCGTCCGTTCTATTCGCAGCGATGATTTCTTTGACGGCGGGTTACGGCGACTCTCGATGCCCGTGCATTTGATTTGGGGAACAGAGGATGGGTTAATTTCGCCCGAAACGATCGGTGCTCTGCAGAAAGACGTCCCGCACCTAACAGTTGATTACATCCAAAACTGCGGTCACGTGCCCCAATTGGAAAATCCCCAGAGGGTGGAAGAAATCTTGAAGAGCGTCTTTGAGTCGAAGCCCCTATAAAGCATATGCGGCGCACTTGCAGGTGCGCCGCATGAAGTCGATGTTATTCGCTCTCTAACTGTTTCTACGGGCGTCAGTTTGCTATATATGGTACGCCCCAAATCTGTGTCGAGACCGGAGCCGCGTCGTCAAACAACGTGCTTCTGGTTACCGCTGAGACGAAGAACGTATGCCTACCCCTCAGGAACGTTTCCCACGAGATTTCGTACACGCGTGTGAAACCGGAGCCGGAGGGTGTTTCCGACACGAGCGTCATACGGTCATGGCGGGGCTTAAAGTAGGGATGTCCTCCCGCCAATGCCGGCCACCATGGCCTGTGAATATGCACCCAGTCAGTATCGGGATCAGCGCTCTCGATGGTGACCCGAACAGTAACGTCTTGCTGGTCACCAAAACTACAGATGAGAGGTCGATCCTTATGCCGCCACTTGCCCGGTAGCTCGAAGAAATACGCAAGCGGATCGGTAATTGTGATTGTCGTGTCACCGTAGATGATTTCCATCTGTGTAATATCGATCTGTGAGTCTACGGTAGAGCCGCCATCAACTCCTGAAACCTCAGCCGGTCGCCACCCGCGCCTGGTAACCGTGCTGTCATCGTCGACCGATGAGTTCGCAACGCGGTAGAACCGTATCTTGCGCTGCACTTGTTCGTTGACTGGCTTTTCGATCACCGTGCGCGTTGTATCTTCGGCAGAGTACTTTGCAACGATGTACAGTGTGCCCTCCCATGAGAGCGTGATTGTTGCGAGCACCGTCGTATCGTTTTCGAGAACGAACTCTATGTTTCTGGTAAAGTTATCAATCTTCCGTCCCCAGTGCACGGGAATAATCGGCGTTGCGGATTTGCGCAACACGCCATTGATTGAGCCTGCATCCTCGTCATTGAGGATTACAGCATCGCTTGTAAACATCGGGTCGGAAAGTATCGCTTCCTCAAGGTCGGCGATGTCTTCTGAACTCAGACCGGACGCCGGGTCGTTAATCTGCTCGCACCCCACAAGCAGGACAAACATGCCTGCTATCCATGCTACCGCCAATTTGCGTACCATCTTACATCCCTCCACTTTGTGAATACGATGATTGATGACTACACCTTTGACCCAATCATCTTTCCAATAGTTTAACAAGTCGCCGAGAAAAAAACCAGCGAAACGCTCACATTTTCTGGAAAAACATCAGGAGAGTGACTTACATCACGAGCGGCACTGTCGTGTTATTGGAGTAATTCTTACTCGCACGTGGTCTTTAAAAATAATTTTGTTATTGAAAATAGTCATAGTCTAACTGACTTTTGGACTTCCGGATACTTTTCATTATGTTTTTACGAACATCTATGTCCACATTACTCGAACTCGCAACCGAAACCGCCATCGCCGCCGGACGCTTCCTGAAACAGAACGTCGGGAAAATCAAACAGATTGACCGCAAACTTGGGCAGGAGACGAACCTTGTTACGGAGATCGACC
This sequence comes from Ignavibacteriota bacterium, assembly GCA_022616555.1. Lineage (GTDB taxonomy): Bacteria > Bacteroidota > Ignavibacteria > UBA10030 > UBA10030 > JAKEEG01. The sequence continues at coordinate 5,550 of JAKEEG010000035.1, forward strand.
GCAAGGCGGAAAGCATGATCATTGAGCGAATCCGTAAGCGTTATCCCCAGCACGGATTTCTCGGCGAAGAATCCGGCGGGCAGGAGACCGACTCCGAATACAAATGGGTGATTGACCCGTTAGACGGAACGACGAATTTCACGCACGGCCTTCCGATTTTCTGCGTTTCGGTCGGACTTGAACACAAGGGCGAGCTTCTTCTCGGCGTTGTGTATGACCCGAACATGGATGAACTCTTCACGACAGAAAAAGACGGCGGCGCGTTTCTCAACAACAAACGCATTCATGTTTCAACGACAAACAAGCTCGGTGAAAGCCTGCTCGTTACCGGATTTCCGTACGACATTAAAACGAGAACGGACGGCATTGTTGCGCATTTTGAGAATTTTCTCAAAGCCTCGCAGGCAGTGAGGCGGTTAGGCTCGGCAGCGCTCGACCTGTGCTATGTTGCGGCAGGGAGGTTTGACGGGTACTGGGAGAATTCTCTGAATCCGTGGGATATGGCCGCAGGGGTATTGTTGGTGCAAGAGGCGGGAGGGACCGTCAGCGATTTTCGCGGATTTCCATCAACGATTTACCAAAAGCCAGTCCTCGCTACAAACGGAAAAATCCACGAGCAAATGATTGAGATGCTGGCTAGGAGTAGTAAGTAGCAAGTATAAAGTAGTAAGAAGTATATTAGCTGCTTGTGAACCCGTCTTAATACTTACTACATTATACTTAATACTCAGATAAGCTTCACCAAATCCAACCCGATTAACCCGAGCATCAACGCCATCAGCAAGAAGAACCCACCGACAACGCCGAGGAAGCCGACGCGTTGCTTCGTCTCTTCCTTATCGAGCTCACGCACAGGCATCGTCCGCACGGTGACGTCGCCGTTCACAGCTACCTGACACGCCAGCCGCATGTTCGGTGCGACTTTTCGCTTGAGGAACCATCGCCCTGCGATAACTGCTTCTTCCTCCGGGGTTCTAGCGTTAATTCCCTTTCCTTCCACAATTTCGATGACGTCCGCGCCGCAGGGAAATTTAACCGGCCCCATTTCGAGGTTGGCATGGAACACACGGTGAAGTGTGCTGTATAATTCAATGCCGCTTTTGAGAGCGGCTGTGCGTAGGTTGGTACCGGGCAGGACGTCGAGAGATTTGCGTTCCCTCTCGAAATGAATGGCAGGCATACGGTGCGTGCACTCCTTCTTACTTAGTATTTTTAGCTGTTTGTTTCGTACTTTTTTGCCGCCCCCGGAGGAACGGTGTAAATATAGCTTTGCAAGTATTCTAGGTTGCGTTCTTTTTCATCGAGGTCGACCATCAACAAGTCGCGCAGCGAGACGAACCCGATCAACTGCTCGCCCGCTACAATAGGCATGTGGCGGCAGTGGGCTTTCTGCATTTTCGCGAGGCAGGATTCGTAACCCTCGTCTGCATTTGCAACGACGATTTTCGTTGTCATCACATCACTCACGCTCGCCTGAGTAGGGTCGAGCCCCCTTGCAATGACACGGGTGATGACATCCCGTTCTGAAAAAATCCCCACCAGCCTGTTATTTTCCACAACGGGGATCGCTCCCACGTTCTTTTCCGCCATGTAACGCGCTGCGTCGGCAACCGTTTTTTCCCTTGAGATGGAAAAAATCGGTTTTTCACCCATTATTTCGCTGATCGGTTTCATACCCCTCCTCCTTCTGCCAGTTACTGACGGTCAGTTAGTTGTGACCTTCTTTCGCGCCCCGATATCTTAAGGCATAATAAGAAGTTTTCCACTGTGGCGCAAGGTGTACTCAGTAGTCGTCGATATATCGTCGCCTGCTATAACTTTTGCACCCCGTCTTTCGTTACCATAGCATGGATGAGCTTTATCGGCTTGGGCTTCGCAGGTTGAATACTAAACGCCTGCACAGTCCTTTTGCGCGCCGTTTCCAATACGTGTTCTCTATCGGTGTGGAGGATGGCAAGCGCATCGCCCGGCTCTACTCTGTCGCCGACTTTTTTCTTCAGGATAATGCCCGCTTTATGATCGATAATATCGTCAATTGTTTGTCGCCCGGC
>JAKEEG010000006.1 GCA_022616555.1 Ignavibacteriota bacterium
ATGCTGCTCACCGACGCAACGACAATCACATTCGGGTCGCCGCTCAACAACGCGCTCGTTGCGCGGAGCCGCAGACGGTCGATTTCTTCGTTCACAGAGGAATCTTTTGCGATGTACGTGTCCGAGCTGGGCACGTACGCTTCCGGCTGGTAGTAATCGTAGTAACTGATAAAGAACTCGACGCGGTTCTTTGGGAAGAAACCCTTGAACTCGGCGTACAACTGCGCGGCAAGGGTTTTATTGTGGGACATCACCAACACAGGCTTATTCAACTGCGTGATAACGTTTGAAATGGTAAACGTCTTCCCGCTGCCAGTCACACCCAGCAGTGTTTGGTAACGGTCGCCGCGCCTAATTCCTTCCATCAGTTGACGGATCGCATCCGGCTGGTCGCCGCTTGGTTTATATTCGGAGATTAATTGATAAGACACAGTCTCATTGTCAATTGTAGATTGCCGATTGACGATTTATAAAAAACTTATACAGAACAACCACTACGAATTTCTGCTTGCCCACAATGCAATTATCAACTGACAATCGAAAATCGTCAGGAGCGTCTACGCTTCCTTCCCGCCTGTTCTTGCAACGTTGAGGAATGCATCCCGGACAAAGTCGGCTGAATTCGTTTCGAACGCCGGCGGTATGCCTTTCTTCAACTGGTCGTACGTAATCGCCTGGCCGCCCGCTGAAATGGTCATGTTCGGGTTAATAATAATCGACCGTGTCGCGCCTCCGCACTTCATGAGCACGCTGGTTTTAACATTCGGAAATGTCGCGTCGATAACCGCACTAATCTGAACCGGGACTTTGAGGATTTTCATCGTGTCGGGCGAATCCGCTTCGACATCGATGTTTTGCAACTTGAAAAAAACGAGACTATCCTGCACACATTTGCGCGTAATCGCTGCAATTTCTTCGGCGATAACGGCAAACTTATCGCGGTCGCCCGTGAATTTCGCCCATTCCTTCACGGTGTTCATGAGAATAGCTTTTGTTGCTTCGTTCATGGGATGCTCCGTGTTTTGGTCGTGAATATTCTTTGGGGGATTTTAGCGAGCTACAATATACGCTTTCAACGGTAGGGTTTCAATACGGGATTTTTTGCCGATGTACGGCTGCTAAACGTATTACTGCTCAATGGCGACTGTTTCGCGTTCCATCATGGCAATGAATTGCGAGAATAGATAATCGCTATCGTGCGGACCGGGTGATGCTTCGGGGTGGTACTGAACACTAAAGATTGGAAGCTCGCGGTGGCGAAAGCCTTCGTTGGTATTATCGTTCAAGTTTACATGCGTAATTTCGAGAGTTGCGGGGTCCAACGAAGAAGGGTCAACTGCAAAGCCGTGGTTTTGGGATGTAATTTCAATTGAACCGGAAATGAGATTCTTGACCGGATGGTTTGCTCCGCGATGGCCGAATTTCAATTTGAACGTCTTTCCACCTAACGCAAGAGCGAGAAGCTGATGCCCAAGGCAAATACCGAAAATCGGTTTCCTGCCAGCCAGCTTTTTGATGTTCTCTATCGCATACCGGACAGCCGCCGGATCACCGGGACCGTTGGAAAGAAAAATTCCATCCGGCTGAAGCTCCAACACCTGCTCGGCTGAATACGACGACGGCACGACGGTGAGCTTGCACCCATACGCTGTGAGCCGGCGCAGGATGTTACGCTTCACACCATAGTCGAAGACTACCACGTTCCAACGTTTCCCGTTCAGCTTGTGGCCTGCCGCAGGCGCAAGTGCGAACGGCGTTCGGTCAACATCGTCCCATGCGTACGGCTCGGCGGTCGTGACCTGCTTCGTGAGGTCGAGGCCCTTCATCTCAGGTGATGAGTGGGCCTTCGCAATAAGACTGTCGTCATCTAAGTCCGTTGTCGATAGAACTCCACGCAACGCGCCAGTTGTACGGATGAGTTTCGTCAGTTTGCGCGTATCTATGCCCTGAATCGCAACAATACCATGTTTGGCAAGCCACTCGCCGAGGTTGCCGTTCGCGCGGAAATTGCTGTAGAATTCAAAATACTCCCGCACAATGAAGCCGGCGACCTGAGGCTTGGCGGATTCGAGATCTTCCGGGTTAATGCCGTAATTGCCGATAAGCGGATACGTCATCGTGACAATTTGCCCGGCGTACGACGGGTCTGTGAGAATTTCCTGGTATCCCGTTAGGCTGGTATTGAAAACAACTTCGCCTGTGATTTCGGAAGCGGCGCCGAACGCTTCTCCCGTAAACACCGTACCGTTTTCGAGTGCGAGTTTTGCTTTCAACGCGGTGAGTGATCCTGAATCAATTGGTGAGTAATTGAAAATAAAATACGAATTATTTCCCGCTCAATCAATATGAACGTTGTTCCACAAATCTCAAAAAATTTTGGACCACTATGCTCATCTGCATTCACATTGAGAGAATATTACGGCTGGCAAGACAGCATTCGCACTTTCGGCTGTTATTGCGATTACATGCACACCTACATCATCGAAACTTACCTTGACAAACCTGTCAAAAATTGTTAAATTTATTGAAAATAAAGGCTTTTTTTGATGGTCGATACAGGAAAGAAAGAAGACTTAAACGAACGCGAACGGAGCGTGCTGCGGCACGTCGTCTATAATTACATCCTCACGGCAATTCCTGTCGGCTCGCGCATCCTTTCCAAGCGCATCGAAGAGCAATGGAGCCCTGCAACGATTCGCAACGTCATGGCGGACCTCGAGGAGGTAGGTTATCTCTCCCACCCGCATACTTCGGCTGGAAGAGTGCCGACGGATTTAGGCTACCGCTACTACGTCGATTACCTTATGGAAGTGGAAGCACTGAGCAAACAGGAAAAGCAATCGATCGAAACTCTTATCGACCAGGCGATAGGGCAGGACGAACTTTTCCGTGAATCCTCCCGCCTCCTGGGGAAAATCTCAAAGCAATTAAGCGTAGTCGCGTCGCCACACCTCAGCAGCGGAGTTTTTGAGAAACTAGAGCTTATCCCGCTTTCCAGCTCGCGGCTGTTGGTTGTCATTTCGATACGTACGGGATTGGTGAAAACCGTGATGCTTGAAGTGAAAGCGGAAATTCACCGCGATACTCTGCTGCGCATTAATCAATTGCTCAATGAGCGCCTCTCCGGATTAACTCTTCAGCAAATTCGCGATACGTTCGCTGCGCGGCTCAAAGATATGAAGTCCGAAGAGAGCGGGCTGGTGCGCCTGTTTATCGAATCGGTCGATGTTCTGTTCGACGATACGAAAGAACGTGAGCGCGTGCACATTTCCGGCACGCAGAATATTATCGAACAGCCGGAATTCATCGACCCGAAGAACTTCCGCAGCGTGATCGAATTAGTCGAAAACGAAAACGTTATTGTCCACTTGCTCGAAAAACACCAGGCATCGGACAAGGATTTTGTTATCACCATCGGGACAGAAAACAACGAAGATATCGCAAAAGAGTACAGCATGGTAACAACATCCTATTCGGTCGATGGTGTATCGGGCAGGCTCGGGATTATAGGACCTAAACGGATGAATTATTCAAAGGTCGTCCCGCTTATAGACCATGTTGCAAAAACCATCGCCAAAATGTTGAAAGGACACTGAGACGGGGAGACATGACAAATCAAGAAGTGAAAAAGCAGGCGGCAGAACAAACAGAAACGCCTCCACAGGGGCTTGACCTAACACAGAAACTCGCTGAAGCTGAACAACAAGTCCAGCAATACAAAGACTTATTGTTGCGCAAGGCAGCGGAGTTCGAAAATTACAAAAAACGTGTCGAGAGCGAATCGGCTGTGATCGTCAAGTTTGCTAATGAGCAGTTGTTATTGGAAATTCTTCCGATCGTAGACGACCTCGAACGCTCGCTTAAGCTCAGCAAAGAGAAAAAGGATTTCGAATCTTTTTATAAGGGTATTGACTTAATTTACCAGAAGACAGTAAAGTTGCTCGCAGACCAGGGCGTAGCACCGATGGAAACCGTCGGCAAAGAATTCAGTGTGGATTTCCACGACGCACTCATGCAAGTGCCGAAGAGCGACGTTCCGCCTCATACTATTCTCGAAGAAGTTGAAAAAGGATACACACTCAACAATAAAGTTCTGCGGCATGCGAAGGTTATCGTTTCAACGGCTCCAATGGCCGAGGCGGAACCATCGCCAAACCCTGGCGCCTCTTCCGATCACCAACAGCACGCAACGGAGTAGCGGAACAGTATGACCAAACGAGATTACTACGAAATACTCGGCGTTCCGCGCGGCGCAAGTCCGGACGAAATCAAAAAGGCGTACCGGCAGATGGCAATGAAGTACCATCCAGACCGAAACCCGAACGACAAACAAGCGGAAGAAAAATTCAAGGAAGCAGCTGAGGCGTACGATGTGCTCGGCGATCCAGACAAACGCCGCCGCTACGACCAATTCGGTCACGACGGGATGCGCGGCGGCGCGCAAGCGCGAGACTTCCACGACATCAACGATATCTTCACCACATTCAACGACATTTTCGGCGGCGGGTTCGGCGGGAGTATTTTCGACGAGGTGTTCGGCGGAAACCGCGGGCGCAGGCGTGGACAAGGACAGGTGGGCACACCCGGCTCCGACTTGCGCGTCAAACTTCGCTTAACGCTGGAAGAAATTTCCACCGGCGTAGAAAAGAAAATCAAGATCCGACGACTGAAGAAGTGCGACACGTGCAGCGGCAGTGGTGCGAAATCCGGTACAGGAAAAGATACGTGTCCACAGTGCGGCGGCACGGGCGAATTGCGAAAAGTCTCGCGCTCGATGTTCGGACAATTCGTCAACATCACTGCGTGCCCAACGTGCGGCGGTGAAGGCAGAGTCATCCGTACCCCGTGTTCTGAATGTAACGGCGAAGGCAGGTTACAGGGCGAATCAACTATCCGTGTGAACGTACCGGCCGGAGTCTCGGAAGGCAACTACATCCCGCTCGAAGGACAGGGCAACGCCGGCCGCAGAGGTGGGCCAGCGGGCGACCTGATCGTGGAGATCGAAGAAGAACCGCATACGCTTTTTACCCGGAACGGCGACGATATCATCTACGACTTGCTCATTAGTTTTCCGACGGCAGCGCTCGGCGGCGAGGTGGAAATTCCCACTCTTACTTCAAAAGCAAAGCTAGTCATCGACCCCGGAACTCCGGCGGGTAGGATGTTGCGCATGCGCGACCGGGGCATCCCGCACTTGAATGGCTACGGCCGCGGCGACCAGCTGGTACGAGTCAACATCTGGGTACCACAAAATTTGAACAAGCACGAAAAAGAATTATTGCGCGAGTTATCGAAGTCCGAGCATATGAATCCCAGCGAAGAAGACCGGCGGTCGGCGTCGAAGACGTTCTTCGAAAAAGTCCGCGACGCGTTCTCCTAACGGCGATGCGACGCATCTGGTTACGGCTGGTTGACTGGCTCGCGCTGACGGTAATCGAACAGCGGGTGGTTCTCTTCCTTGCGGGCGCGCTCCTCTTAGGGTTGGGAATCCGGTACTTCCTGCCGACGAACTCGGAATTGTCGCAGTTCGACTACCGGGAAAGCGACAGCACCTTTGCGGCTCTCAGCGCGGCGGTGAAAGCCGACACGCTCCAAAGTGATGGAAAACTGAATTTGAATACGGCGACGGATGTCCAACTGGAATCGCTCCCGGGTATCGGTCCGGTGCTCTCGGAGCGCATTATTCGGCATCGGGAAGCCAACGGACGGTTCACTTCTGCCGATGAATTGCTGAAAATTAAAGGCATTACGAAAAAGCGATTGGAACAAATCAAAGATTTCATTACTATCGATACTGCTGCAACTGGCTATTGATAGATCAACATTTATCCGTTCGGAGGAATAATGTCCGTTTACCACGAAGCAAAAGGCTCTCCCATCTATAAAGGGATTATCGTCGCACTGCTGGCGCTGCTCGTCTATGTCGTCTACGAGCCGTATACAATCAAAGCTGAAGAAGAAGCATGGCGCGCAGAATCGCGCGCAAGGATGCTGAACATTCGCGCGGCACAGCTTCAGTACATCAACCGGTTCTACCGCTACAATAGCTCTCTGGATTCCCTGGTGACGTTCATTAAAGACAGTTTGATTTCCACCAACCCCTGGCAGACGTATTTCGTTCCGTTAGAGGGCGGCGAGTTCTCACCGGAATCCCTGCTGCGCTCACCAAAATCGGGACAGCCTTACCAGTTCACGGCAGTCGATACGACGAGAATCAAAAAGTACGAGCTTATCTGCCCGGACGGCTACGGCTCCATCGGCTCACTCACGGACGACGGCCGCGTCAACAAAGCGTCCTGGACGGACTAACCAGCGCACATGAAATCGACCCGTCAACTCGGCGTGTCCTTTTACGATAACCGCATTCAGATTGCGGAAGTCGAGCAAGGAAAGCAGCCGCTTGTCACCGTGCTTGCTGAAAGGGAATCCTCCTTGGATATGTCGAGCGAAGGAGCACACCTCTCCGCCGACAATCCAAAAATTTCCTCTATCGTCGAAGAATTGTCCGGTTTGCTCCGACAGTCAAAAGTAAATGCGGGAATGATCTCCTACGCTTTGCCGACGAACCCGGTGTTTATCCATACCTTTCCGGTCGACCCTACACTCGAAAACGAAGAACTGCAAGAATACCTCTCGTGGGAGTTGAGGCAATATTTCCCCGGATCGGGTCCGAAGGATTTCATCACGGACGCCCACGTGATACCCTCGAAGGACAAAGATGCGCGACGCACATTTATGGTCGGGGTGCAGCGAGGCATTGTCGCCTTCCTCCAGAAAGTAAGCGCCGGCTTGAAGTTAAAACTTCAGATTATCGACATCGACCATTTTTCGAGCGAAAAAACATTTAAAGCCAATTACCCGGAGCTGCAAAAAGACGTGGCAGTACTCTTGGGTATCGGCGGGTCCGGAGTTGATGCGAGCGTTGTCAAAAACCATGAAATGGTAGGCTACCGTTCGTATCCCGATGCGTCGGCGAGCCTCGGCGCGACGATAAAGAATTATCTCAAGCACATCAAACAGCAGGACGACGTCCAAAAGGTCGCCGGCTTGTACCTTCACGGCAGCCAAGTTCCTTCCGATTCACTCGCATCGCTGAAATCCGAAACCGGCGTAACTGCATTTTCGGTCAACGCATTCCGTAAGCTTGCTGCCGCAAGCTCGGTCGATAAAGCTCTCGTGAAGGAAAGCCACCGGTTCGCTGCTGCAATCGGATTAGCCCTGCGCGCATCGTAAATGAGGATCATCGGCGGCACGTACGGCGGAAGAACGCTCACAACCCTGCGCGACCTTTCCATACGCCCGACAACCGACCGCGCAAAACAAACGATGTTTGATATCCTCACGAACCGCGTGAACTTTGAGGGCATTGAGGTGCTCGACCTCTTCGCAGGAAGCGGGAGCCTTGGCTTGGAAGCGATCAGCCGCGGGGCACGCTCAGCGGTGTTCGTGGAGAAATCGTTGAAATCGATCTCCGCGCTGGAAAAGAATATAGAAACGCTCAGCTGCCGAGAGCGATGCACGATTCACCAGGCGGATGTATTTTGGTATTTAAAGAATGTGCGGCATCAGTTTGATATAGTGTTCGTTGACCCGCCGTACAAGCTCGAACGAATACCAGAGTTGCCGGCAGCGATCTACGGTGCCCGGATTACAAAACCGTCGTCGTACATCGTGATGGAGCATAGTCGCGAAACTCCGGTTGTCGTGTCCGAATCGATGTACGAAATCATCAAAAAGCCGTTCGGGCAAACAACGATGTTGATTTTAAAACCGCTGCAATCTTCCGAAGGTTTAAACCCTTCGGAAGGGTCACTAGAATGAGACGCCTATGAAAATCGCCATCTACCCCGGTAGTTTCGATCCGATTACGAACGGCCACCTCGATATTTTAGAGCGGGCAATTACCCTGTTTGATAAGGTTGTCATTACAATTGCGCGTAACTCGTCGAAAAACCCGCTGTTTACTGAGGAAGAGCGTTTGCAGCTCATTCGTGAAGCTGTCAAAAAGCATAAGCAAGTTGAAGTGGATTCGTTCGAGGGGTTGCTGGTCGATTACGCCCGGAAGAAAAATGCTACTGCCGTTGTGCGGGGATTGCGAGCGATTTCAGACTTCGAATATGAGATGCAAATGGCATTGATGAACCGCAAGCTAAATCCCGACGTACAAACGGTCTTCCTGATGCCAAACGAGCGATACACGTATTTGAATTCGTCCATCGTGCGGGAGATTTCTCGGCTGGGCGGGGACGTGAATGATTTTGTGCCCAAAGTCGTCAAGCAAGCGCTGGATAAGAAATTTAAAGTCAAATAACAACCCATAGAAATGCCTCTTAGTGCCTTTGTGCCTTCGTGGTGAAAAGATTTTGCCCTATGCTCAAACTCTCAAAAAAAGCCGCCGGACTTGAAGCGTCACAAACTCTCGCTCTTTTCGCCCGTGCTAAAAAAATGAAAGCTGAAGGGCTGGACGTCGTTAGTCTCACAGCGGGGGAACCGGACTTCCCCACTCCCCAACCCGTAAAGGACGCCGGCATCAAAGCGATAAACGACAACTTCACAAAGTACACAGCGAATCCCGGCATTCCCGAATTGCTCAAAGCCATTTCAGAGAAGCTGAGCCGCGAGAATAACGTGAACTTCCCGCCCAGCCAGATTCTCGTCTCGAACGGCGCAAAACATTCCGTCTACAACGCGCTTCAAGCTATTTGCAACAAAGGTGACGAGGTGCTCATCCCCGCACCGTACTGGGTAAGCTATCCCGAAATGGCAAAACTGGCGGATGCAACGCCGGTCGTGATCAATTCGTCAATCAAAAATGATTTCAAGATCACTCCAGCGCAACTCAAGAAAGCCATCACAAAGAAAACTAAAGTGTTGATCCTCAACTCGCCCAGCAACCCAACCGGCTCGGTGTACTCACGCGCTGAGCTTGAAGCGCTTGGCGAGGTTGTCCGCAAAACGGGAATCTATGTGATTTCGGATGAGATTTACGAGAAGGTGATGTTCGACGGCGAGACGCATTTCAGTATCGGCTCGATAGACGCGATACGCGATCAGGTAATTACGATTAACGGTGTGTCGAAAGCGTATTCCATGACCGGCTGGCGCATCGGCTACATGGCTGCACACAAGGACATTTACGCTGCGGCAGAGAAGCTACAGAGCCAGATGACCTCCAACGCCTCGTCTATCTCGCAACGAGCAGCTCACGCCGCGCTCACGGTGAATTTCAACAAAGAAATTGCCTATATGGTGAGCGAGTTCGATAAGCGCCGCCGCTACTTGATGGAGCAGTTCAAGTCAATGAATGTCGAGTTCAACTACCCCAAAGGCGCGTTCTACCTGTTTGTCAACATGAAGCCGTTCTTCAATACCTCCGCAGACGGCGTGAAAATAAAAACAGCGGATGATCTGAGCGAGTATTTCCTCATGAAGCATCATTTGGCGATGGTCCCAGGCGGCGGCTTCGGCGCAAAAGACTTCGTTCGTATCTCCTACGCATGCTCAATGGCTGAGTTGGAGAAAGCAGTTGAGCGGCTGAGAAAAGGTTTTGGGTTGTTGAGGGATTAGATGGAAAGACTTAGTAAAGGCTTATATTACCTAGCAAACCCGGCTATTTTTTTGCACTGTTGCTTTTTTGCAGCTGTAACAATAGTACGGGACCGGCAGCTCGACCATGGACCTCAAAGAATCTCTGGTCTATCTTTTTTGTTACGAACGACTATGGCGTAGTGGTTGGCACGGATGGAATGATTGGGCAGACTTACGATGGGGGAGCAACTTGGAGCGTGGCAGACTCGATAACTCCAAACGACCTGCATTCAGTATATTCAGCTTCGCCTAATTTGGTTTGTGCAGTTGGAGAAGGCGGCACTGTTATAAGAAGTACGAACCAAGGTATGACATGGCAAATACATTCCTTAACAGAGCAACCCCCACCTTGGCTTAACGAAGTTTCTCTTGCAAATGATTCTATCGGAATTGCAATGAGTAGTGGCGGGACCGTCTTTAGAACTTCAAACGGCGGACTCGCATGGAACATTGTTTATACCCCTACTCCCGGCATAGAAAACTATTATGATGTTAAATTTATTAATGAAGATACTGCTGTTGCTGTTGGCGTTAACGGACACCTTCTCTTGACTTTTGATAGTGGCATTACTTGGTTAAGGTACGACTCACTCCCTTCCACATTCTTCCTAGGACTTTTCTTCGCTTCACCAACTATGGGCATAGCAGTTGGAGGCTATGGCAAAATTATAAAAACCACCGATGGTGGTATAACTTGGCAAGAAAAACCGTCCGGAGTTACTTTGGACCTTAGTGGTGTTTCATTTGCAGACACCCTACATGGGTTCGCTATTGGTCATGGAGGGACTACACTATTTACAAGTGATGGAGGCGAATCGTGGAATCCGATCACTTCGCCTACAGATCAATATTTGTTCTCTGTCTACGCGGTATCTCCAACACTAGCTTTTGCGTCGGGGTACCAAGGGACACTGATCAAGATTATTGATGGTACCATTGCAATTGTTAAATCACCCAATGACGATTTTTGAACCATCCCCATTTCGAATTTGTTTAGCATTTAGATATTAGAGTTTAGGATTTGACCGTATATGCCAACTTACGATTACCGCTGCACAGAATGCGGACACGAGTTTGAAGAGTTTCAATCCATGTCCGCAGAGACGCTCAAGACCTGTCCCAACTGCGGCAAGGATACGCTGAAACGCGCCATGGGTACCGGCGCGGGAACGATCTTTAAGGGTGGCGGCTTTTACCAAACGGACTATAAGAACACCGGCGGAGAGAAAAAAGCTGGTAAGACAACATCAGACAAGAAAACCGAAACCAAACCCGATAAACCCACTGAAACAAAAAAGTCGGAGACGAACTCCGACTCCAAGTCTACAAAAAGCGATACGAAGTAAACTCCTATTGCAGCAGCAATTGGTCCATTGAATACTTTCCCCCGCCTGTCATCAAAAGCGCAAGACACAGTCCAATCACAAGCAGGTGGAATTCAAACCCTTCGCCCTGCTGCGCTCCCATCCAGTTCATAAAGAATCCGTTTTGCAGGTGAGAGGTAATAACGATGCCAGCCATCAAGCCAATGAATGCCACCGCCCACACCCGTGTCGCGAATCCCGTCACAAGCAGAACCGCACCGATCGATTCAATAACAACCACGGCGAATGCCACAATCCAAGGGAGTTGCATGCTCTGCGTGAAAAAGCCCATCGTGCCCGAAAACCCATGACCGCCAAACCAGCCGAAGAGCTTTTGCGCTCCGTGCGGGAACATGACTAGCCCTACTGTCAAGCGCAAGAGCAAACCGGTCCAATCGTCGCCTGTCGAAAAAAGAAGATGTTTCATAATGCCTCCGATCTTTGGTAAAAAAGAAGAAAACGTTTTTTACAAAGATACGAAGGTGGCAGTGGGCAACGAATAATCTATATTAAAAAACACTATTGACCTAGGTCAATTTTTTTTGCGCCGATTGACAGTCAGTTCGCTGCGCATGCGGCTTAAAAATTCCGGCGTCATGCCCAAATAGGATGCGATGTGCTTCTGGGGAATGCGTTGAACGAGCTTGGGGTAACGGGTCACAAAATCGAGATAGCGCTGTTCTGCAGTTTGCGCAATGATGCCGAGAATACGGCGCTGGTGCGCCACAAAGGCGTTCTGCAGAAGCATCCGGAAGAACCGGTCGAACGTGGGAACCCTTGCGTAAAGCTCCTCCTGGGCTCCCTTCTCTAGTTGCAACACTTCGGAATCTTCCAGCGCGTCGATTGCCAACGTTGCAGGCTCGCCAGTAATGAAACTTGCCATGTCGCCGATCCACCAATCTTCTATCGCAAACTGCAACACATGCTCGAACCCCTCGTTATCAACCACGTACGCTCTCAAACATCCGCTGAGCACGTATGATTCGTAGTGGCTAACGTCGCCTTCTTGCAGAAGATATTGCCTACGGCGGATCCGACGAACAGTAAAGAGAGACCGAAGGACTTCCGCTTCTTCTACTGTCAACGCGATGTGGCGGGAGATGTGTCGCCTGAGTATATCGAACTTTTCAGCGCTAACCATTTGTATCGTTGGCTACTGTCTTCATAAATACGCAGTCTGAAGCCTGCGACTACCCTCACTCCATTAACTCCAATCTACAATCTTCAATCTACAGCCTAAGACTCCACCTCAAACCCTTTGCCTCGCAAAATCTTCGCCGCGCGTTTGGAGACTTCGGGCGAATCAAACGACAACCGAAACGTCCCCCCGCTCCCCTCGCGTATCTTCAACAGCTCCATATCTTTGATATTGATCTTCGCTTTGGCGAGCGAGCCAGTCATTGTTGCCAGTACGCCGGGCTTATCCTGCACATAAACGTACACATCGCTCAATGTGTGTAGGAAACCTTTCATATTGCGCGGAATAGCATTCCTCAGCTTGCGCGCAGAGGCAAAATTCGTGCGCAATGCAGAGCGCGGCTTGCCGATTGCAGAACGGTATGCCTTCAGCTCCTTTGTCAGTAATTCCAACGCACGGAGGATTTCGGTACGATTCAATTTTAGTATGTCATCCCACACGTCATAGCGGCTCCCCGCAATGCGGGTGAGATCGCGGAAACCACCAGCAGCGAGCTGTAAATGCTTCCGCGCCTGCTTGTGCCGTTTGCCGGCGACGTTCATCAGTGCCACAGCGGTAAGCTGAGGCAAGTGGCTGACCGCTGCGGCGACGGTATCGTGCGTTCGGGCATCCAACTTGAGCACTCTCGCCCCAAGCACATGTAGGAAATCGCTGAGTCGTTTGATTTGTGTGTTCGGAGTTTTTCGAAGTGGCGTGAACACATACACGGCGTTTTCAAACAGCAAAGGATGCGCAGCTTCAATCCCTGACAACTCTATCCCCGCCATCGGGTGCCCCCCGATGAAATTGCCGTGTGGAAACAGCTTGTTTGCAGAATCGACAATTGCTGATTTTACGCTTCCAACGTCGGTTACAAGCGCGTGTGAAGAAACGTAACGTGCAACAGTCGGAAGCAGAGAAAGAATTTTCGTAGTTGGACTAGCGAGGATAACGAGGTCTGCAGTTTCCACCGCGCTGGCAATACTAGAAGCCGCAACATCGATGGCTCCGCGTGTGCGAGCTTTGCGAAGCACTTCGGGTTTATCCCAACCGGAAATCATCACTCCCTTCATCCCCCGCTTGATGGCTAACCCAAGCGAGCCGCCGATGAGTCCAACGCCGATAATGGCAATGTGCGTGAAGGGATTCTTCATCACCGTAATGGCGTTATGCCAACGTACGCCCAATCGCCTCTGCGATGATTTTGATTTCCTTCATCATCTGGTCGAATTGATTCGGGTAGAGTGATTGCGCGCCGTCCGATTTCGCGTGGTCGGGGTCGTTATGCACTTCCACCATAATGCCGTCAGCGCCCGCGGCAACGCACGCCCGCGCCATGGGTATAACCTTATCGCGAATGCCAATGCCATGTGACGGGTCGGCAACGATAGGCAAGTGGCTCTTTTTCTTCACAACTGGAATCGCACCGATATCCAGCGTGTTACGCGTTGCCGTCTCAAATGTGCGTATACCCCTCTCGCACAGGATCACATTATGGTTTCCGCCGGAGAGGATATACTCCGCTGACATTAGCCACTCTTCAATCGTGGCGGCCAATCCGCGCTTGAGCATTACCGGTTTGGAGGCTTTGCCGAGTTCTTTCAGGAAAGTAAAATTCTGCATGTTCCGCGCGCCCACCTGCAGCACGTCCGTATATTTTTCAACAATGGCAATCTGGCTGCGGTCCATCACTTCCGTGATAACGCTCAGTTTGTATTCATCAGCCGCAGCGCGCAGAAGCTTCAGACCTTCTTCTCCTAACCCTTGGAATGAGTACGGCGAGGTGCGCGGCTTGAACGCCCCGCCACGAAGCACCTTCGCTCCGGATTGAGCGACAGCTTGTGCGACCGTGAAAATCTGTTTCTCGTTTTCAACAGAGCACGGCCCCGCTATGATCACAACCGGGTCGCCGCCAATCTTGACCGTACCGAGGTCTATGACCGTGCCCTCGGTCTTGAAGCCTCTGCTCGCAAGCTTATACGGCTCGGTTATGCGGATGACTTCCGCCACACCCGGCAGCAGCTCAATTTGGCGGTGGTCAAAGTCCGGCCTGACACCGATCGCGCCTAGTACGGTTTGCTGTACGCCCGTCGAGCGGTGCACGTCGAACCCGTGCTCGTGCAGGACTTTAATAATGTGTTCGATTTCTTTTTCTGTAGCCCCAGGAACCGTTACGACAACCATAAATTGTAATTCGTCTTAATTGTGAGTGATGAGTTATAAATAATTATTCGTACCTATCAAGTTTAAATTTCTCGCCAAGGTACAACTTGCGCGCTTCCGCGTCGTTCGCAAGGAATGACGCTGTGCCTGATTTCAGAATTTTCCCTTCAAATAACAAGTACGAGCGGTCGGTAATCGAGAGCGTCTCGTGTACGTTATGGTCGGTGATTAACACACCGATATTGTTCTTTTTTAATTGGCTGACGATCCGCATAATGTCTTCGACAGCAATCGGGTCGATACCTGCAAACGGCTCATCGAGTAGAATAAATTTCGGGTCGAGTGCCAACGCCCGCGCGATCTCCGTGCGGCGGCGCTCCCCTCCCGAAAGCATAAAGCCTTTGCTGTTGACAAGATTTGTGAGGCGAAAATCTTCCAATAGCCTGTCGCATTTTTCCGCTTGCGCCTTACCCGGCAAGTCGCTGAGCTCAAGCACCGCCATGATATTCTCGCGCACAGACAGTCGACGAAATACCGAAGCCTCCTGCGGGAGATAGCCAACACCGAGCCGCGCGCGTTTGTACATCGGTATCGTCGTAATGTTCGTCGAGTCGAAGTACACACTGCCGCCTTCCGGCCTCACCATCCCGACAATCATATAGAACGTCGTTGTCTTGCCGGCGCCGTTGGGGCCGAGTAAACCGACAATTTCTCCCTGATTGACATCCACACTGACGGAATTGACAACCGTACGCTTCTTGTAACGCTTCACCAAGCCCTCGGCGCGGAGGCTGCTCCCCATCAACGCCGGCTGTTCTTCAACCGCCTTTGGTGCAGCTTTCGAAGCCCGGGGACGAGTTTTTGGCTTATGATTTTTTCGATTCTTCATTGAACGATTGAGAGATTCTGCCGCCGCGGCCTGTTTTCAATCCAGCGAAAGCCATCAAGATTATATTGGTGTTCGCGATTGGCAATCATATTTTCCGGGTAAAATTGCCCCTGCACTCCTCCAACGATAGTAATGTCGTTCACTTGACCGTCGATGAAATCAATTCTGATACGGTCTCCGCTCGCGCGGTTCGCCCCATTCGGGCGTTCATCGTCGAACAAATAATAGAGACTCGTTGCGTTCCGTTCGACGTCGATATGTTCGAGCTTTTGCCCCTCGAAATACATTGTCAGCTCGCGGCCCGTCAACTGATCGAAGCGATTCGTGTGGGTGGTATCAGTTTGTGATATTGCCATCGCCCGCCCGTTGACATACACGCTCCGTAGTTTTCTGTCTTCCAGCGAAACCACTATCGAATCGCCTGAAACTTGACTCACATCATACCATACGATGGGCTGGCGTTCGAGTATCATGCTGTCGCCGCTCGCATAGTACGTCGCCCTGCCCGCACGCGCGCTGAGGTCGGAGCGAGCAATCAACACGCTATCCGTCGCAATAAACCGGTCGTACGGATCGCGAAATGCTTCCATCGTTTGGCTGACGACAACCAACGTGTCAACCGCCGCGCTCTCGGTAGAATCGACCTCGACCAAGCGTGGGTTTTTCGGCACAATGGTATAGCCGATCTTTCCATAACGCACAAGCGAATCCCCATAAACCGTCATCGCCCGTTCGGAGTTCACAACTTTCACGTTACCGACGGCGATGGAACGCTCGTCATCTTCAAAGTACGTTAGCTTCTCGCAGGTTGTAACTGACGCCGAGTCGATCACAACCACATCACCGGTAAAATGTGCTCGCTTGAGTTCAGAGAAATACTCGCCTGCGTTCGAGGTCAACGTCATCGAGCCGCGTTCGAGCCTCACTTTTCTGCGCATGACCGCGCGTTTGTCGTCGCCCCAGTACACTCCTTCAGCAGCTCTCAGTTTCGTGCTGTCTCGTTCAACACGCACCCTGCCGAACAGCTCCACTTTATTCTGCGTCATGTAGCGCAATGCCCGGTCGCACCAAAGTTTAACGACTTCGCCCGACGCCGAGGTTTGCACCATGTGCACGTTCCCCACCAGCTCCCGGACTTCCTCATTGCCGAAGCGTTTCCCCAAAAGCGAATCGGCAGTTTTCAATTCGATGACTTTGTCCTGGCTTCTCGCAAACTGTCCGACAACAAACAGAGCAAAGAACGCAAAGACGAACTGCCTATACGGATGTCTCGTTCCGTGCATGGCTACTGGGGAACCGTCTCGCCGCTCACGCGGAAAATCCTGTAGCTTCGCAAGTGTTGGTCGGACTCAAAGCCGAAGCCCTGCAAACGTTCTTTTGTTGAGTTGATGCGAACAAACTCCGGAGTATGAATAAGTTGTTTACGATTATCCCAGTACAATTTTTCCGTGCGCAACTCCGTGCTATCGGATGAAACCACGAGAACATTGCCGGAGGCTTCCAAATTTTTGGTGATGTCGTTCACAATGCCTTCATTGGCTGTCAACACGGAGCTCTCCACTCCGGCGTCATCATAAAAATGCACGATAATGCCTTCGCGCATGTGTGTCTCGGCGGGTGATTGAAACGTCATCAAGTATCCCGCATAAATCACAGCCTTGACGCGACCGGAATCTGAAACGACAATTTTGCTGTTCCAACTTTCTTGCTGCGGCAGTGTCGAGCTATCGATACCCGGAAGCACCGACGGTTTGATTTTATCTTCACAGCCATAGGATGCAATTGCAAGAAGCAAGCCGATGCCCGCCATCCGAATCCACCGCGCCATCACGCCGATTCTCCACCGATGCCCGCTTTTACAAGATCGTGGAGGTGGAGAATACCAACCGGGCGGTTCTCTTCATCGATAACGGGAAGCTGTGTAATGCTGAATTGCTCCATTTCTTCCAGCGCAGCAACGGCAAGCAGCCCTTTGCGGATCCTCTTAGGATTCTTCGTCATCGCCTGCACTGTTGTAACGTTCGAGACGTCTTTTGTTCGCTGAAGTAAACGGCGGAGGTCTCCATCCGTGATGATACCGCACAGCTTTCCCGATCCGTCGATCACACAAGTCGCACCGAGCCGCTTCGACGTCATCTCGACAATGGCTTCAGCCAGCGATGCTTCCTGCCGCACAACAGGAACGTCGGATCCCGACGCCATGATTTCCTCGACGCGGAGTAACAGTCGTTTCCCGAGATTTCCACCGGGATGGAACATGGCGAAATCTTCTTTGCTGAATTGTCTCTTATCAAGCAATGCTATGGCAAGCGCATCCCCCAGCACAAGCGTCGCTGTCGTCGACGCGGTAGGCGCAAGGTCGTGAGGGCACGCTTCCTCTTTCACGCTGATATCCAGCGCGATATCGCTGTGCTTCGCGAGGTGGGAATCGAGATTCCCAACCATCGAAATAATTTTCGCTCCGATCCGGCGAAACATGGGTAGCAGCTCGCGAATTTCCTCCGTGTCGCCGCTCTTGGAAATGCAAATGACAACATCATTTTTCCGAACCATCCCAAGGTCGCCGTGCACTGCATCAGATGGGTGCAAGAAAATCGCCGCAGTGCCGGTGGAATTCATCGTTGCGACAATTTTGCGCGCAACCAGACCGGATTTCCCGATACCGGTGATGATGACACGGCCAGTAGAACCATAAATAAGATCGACGGCTTGCGAGAAGGACCCGTTAATTTTATCGGCAAGAGCGGCAACTGCTTCCGCTTCAATGCGAATGACCTCTTTGCCTTTTTGGATCGATGTGCTCATGGGCTCATCACCTTTCCGAAGAACCCGGACGGAACGCCCGTCTCAATCGCTCGATGATGCCCGCCTGCTTTACCGGAACAACGATGTTTCCGTCGAGCTCGACTTTCATACGTAGCTGGTTGTACGTTTTGAGGGCGAGAATCAAGTCCGTATCGCTGAAGTGCTCCAGGTCGGTAAACAGTCGTTTGGAATCAAGAGCGATTTTGGGATCCCGGATATTTTTGTGTAACATCAACTCGTTATAATAATTTGTGAGGGGAATCGGATGATTGACCCCCGTGCGTGCGTCGTACAGCCAAAGCATTCGGTCTGTGGTGCAAATTGCAAGTTCCAACTGCTGCCCGCGCTCTGAGGACATCGCCACCTCACGCACACTCGCCCCGCACTTTGGACAAGACAGAGCGGGCAACCATGTCGAAAATGTCCATCGCCGGATTTCCTTGAATTCAACCGGGCTTACCTCACCATGCAGACCGGCAATCTCAAACTCAATCTGATCTTCAAGCCTCTCTCGTATGCTTACCGACAACTCGCCAGTCTGGGCAATAATGCTTCCGTGTGCGAAGATCTGGGGCAGCGGGGAATCATTATCGGCCTTCACTTTGGGGTCGGCTATGATGTAGTTCCCTTCGCCCCTTCTTCCTTTGGCGACTACACTGGAGTTTTCAATAAACATTCGGTACTGCTGATATCCAGGACGATCCTCCGGTAATATCCACAACAACAACTCGCGTTCGACGCTCGTCAGCTCGCGCGGAAATTGTTCATCCATCTCCCCGTCCCTGCAAAATCAAATCGATAACTTCCCTAACGGCTCCCTCTCCACCACGCCGTTTGGAAACAAAATCCACCGCTTTACGTACATTTGGGACTGCATCTGCCGGTGCTGCCGAGAACCCCACGACGCGAAGCACCGGAAGGTCAAGCTCATCGTCACCGATGTGTGCGATTTCGTCGTCACGTAAATTGAATTTTTGCTTCACGCGTTCGTAAGCTGTTATCTTATCATCAAAATTCTGGTACACTTCAGCGATGCCCAATTCCTCAGCCCTGCGCTGGACCATTTTGGAGTTTCCCCCTGTGATGATACCCACACGCACGCCACGCTGCTGCAATTTGACAATGCCGTACCCGTCTTGAATATTGAATTTCTTCATCCGGTCGCCGGATTCTGCAATGTACACGCCGCCGTCGGTCATCACACCATCGACGTCCAACAGGAGCAGTTTAATCTTTTTGAGTTTCGATTGTAAGCTGCGTGCCAAGCTGCTCCAGGTTACTGTTTATGATAATGAAAATTTCTTCATCGCCTTGTCAATTGCCGTCACCTGCTCAAGCAATCGGTCAACAAGGTCGAGCCTCAATTGGCTCGCAGAATCGCTTAGCGCTTTCGCCGGGTTCGGGTGAGTTTCAATGAACAGCGCGTCAACACCCGTAGCGACACCGGCGCGTGCAATCGGAAAAATAAACTCCGGCTGGCCGCCGCTTTTCTTTGCTTTGTCTCCACCCGGAAGCTGCACAGAGTGCGTCGCATCGAGCACCACGGGGTAACCCATCTCACGCATGATCGCCAACGAGCGCATATCAACGACAAGATTGTTATACCCAAAGGTGGTTCCGCGTTCCGTGAACAAGATTTGCTTGTTGCCCGTGGCCTCGACTTTCTCAGCAGCGGATTTCATCTCATACGGTGAGAGAAACTGTCCTTTTTTGATATTGACAACCTTGCCGGTCTTACCAGCAGCACGCAATAACTCAGTCTGCCTGCATAAAAATGCGGGGATCTGAAGAATATCCGCTACCTCCGCTGCTATGGCGGCTTCATGCTGAGCATGAATATCGGTAAGAATCGGAATGCCGAATTCTTGCCTTACTTCATTCAGAATCGAGAGCGCTTTTTTATCTCCGATACTCGAGAACGATTCGACGCTCGTCCGGTTGGCTTTTTTATACGATGACTTGAAAATAAGAGGGACGCGATGTTTTTTCGCGACCTTCTGTAATTTCGCCGCCGTCTTCAGCACGATGTCTCTGCTTTCGACGACACATGGACCAGCAATCAGTACAAGCGGCGCACCGCCACCGATAGTAATGTTCCCGATTGTAACTACGCGTGTGCTCAAGTGTCAGGTGTGAAAATTGTTTAGTTATTTAACATACGAAAAAATGCCCGAACAATCAAAAATCGCTTGCCCATGCGGGTTTTCTTGCTTCTCGGTCGTTATTCGCGTATTTTGTTTATCACTATGACTCTCCGTGCGTACGCCAAAATCAATCTCGGCTTGCAAATACTCGGAAAACGCCCCGACGGGTACCACGATATCGAAACTGTCTTCCACCAAATCAATATCGCGGATGAAATTGAGGTTACCCATGGCAGCCATGGCGTGCGGTTGCACAGCGATTCGCGCGATATCCCCTCGGACCAAAGCAACCTGTGTGTCAAAGCTGCATTGCTTCTGCAACAAATTACCGGAATGCAACGCGGTGCCGACATTGTTTTGCGAAAGCGCATTCCCATCGGCGCGGGGTTAGGCGGCGGCAGCAGCGACGCCGCAGCGACGCTGATTGGGCTCACGAGACTTTGGGGATTAGATATTTCGAACGACGAACTACGGACTCTCAGCCTCAGCCTCGGCGCTGACGTGCCGTTCTTCATTGACGGCGGCACTGCCTATGCCACTGGCAAAGGCGAGCGCCTGGAACCGATAGAACTTGAAGTCCCTTATTGGATTCTTACTGTCACGCCGGCAGTGCACGTATCCACATCCTGGGCGTACGGAAAACTTGAACTCAACCACCACCTGCGACACGAAAATCTGAGGACACTGGTCGCCACGCGTATCCATGAGCCACGCGTCATGCTCAATAAACTGCGCAATGACTTTGAACCGTTGGTCTTTAGATACTATCCAGAAGTCATGCAAGCAAAGGAGCGGGTCGTGCGCGGCGGCGCCGACTTTGCGCTGATGAGCGGCAGTGGTTCATCAGTATTCGGTTTGTTCAGCGATGGTTCCTATGCAAAAGAACTTGCTGACGCTCTTGTGAACGACTACCGCGTATCGCTCACCGAGCCATATTTCAAACCCGAACCGATTGTCATTTCGGAGTAACGGCAGACATTCTCCGCTATGCATCGAACACTCTTTGTTATCCTCATTCTGGCCTGCCTCCCTTCGCTTGCTTACACAATAGTTTTTCAGGATACGACAACCGTTGGCAAACGAGATTCCATCGCGACGACGATTGATACCACGCGGACGCGTTTCATTCCCGGCTTGGGAAGTCTTCACGCGCAAATCGATTCTACAAGCATCCTCCACAATTCTCAATTCGACTGGTCTGACGCGCGATACCTTGGGGATCTGCTCTGGAAAATTCCGGGCTATTACCTCCGCGGTTTAGGCGAAGCAGGAAAACTTGACCAGTTTACCGCTTTCGGACTTGACGGAAGAAGCATCCCCATCCTCCTTGACGGCAGACCGATTAACGAACCATACACCGGAACGGTAAACTTATATGATATTCCCCTCGAAGCTATCGAACAAATTGAGGTTATGGACGCTCAAGATGCAGTCATGTACGGTTCGCAAGGCGTTGGCGTCAACCTTGTGACGCGCCAACACAACAACAATCGCCCAATTACAAAGTTGAGATACATGCAAGGTCCTTTTGAGTACGGACTGACCGATGGAATGTTCGCTCAAAACATTCTACGCGGCACAAACCTCATGGTCGGCCTCCAGCGCCACACAACAGACGGCAGGTTTACGAATTCAGCTTACGACTCGTGGAATATCAGAAGCCAGCTCCGCTATAATGTATCCGACCGATTCAATATCGCCGCGAGTTATTTTTATCATTCAGCCGACAACGGTCAGAACAATGGGATCGATACATCGAGCCCTTCCCTGTTTAACGAAGTGGATGCGATCGTGCACGACTCCACTGCTCATGAAAGCACATCTCGGCATGACTTTGCCATCACTGGCATAGCTCGATTGTTCCCTGACTCAACGAGCATAACCCAATTCTCGTTATTCTCGATGGAGTCTGACCGAGAATATACCGATAGCTTGAAAGTTCAAGGCTCGTCGTCACTCATGGGCGGACGGGTACTTCAGCGCTTCTCGATAAAAAGTCTAAGCGCCGCGTTAGGCTTGGACATCATACGAGAAAGTTCGTCCGGTTACACTTGGTACAAGCAGGGCGAGCGTAATCGCTCCGCGTTCTTCGGAAAGCTTGAGTTACTACTCTTAGGCCGACTGAACTTAGCCGCTTCGTTTAGAACTGAGCTGCAGGCCAACAGGAGAGGTACTATTTCAAACGGCTTGAGCTTTCAGCTGCATATCAACGAACATATTAATTTATGGGGCAACCTTTCCGCCTTTGCTCCTTATCAACTGCCGTGGACATTAGAATACTTTTCGGCGGGAATCGACCTCCGCGCTAACAATTCAACAGTCTTCAGTATTTCAGCATACACACGGTCTCACGAATACCCCCTGCCATATTCTCGATTGCTTGGCAACGACCTAACCGGCTGGACTATTATCCCAGCGATGAGCGGAGCGACGGGAGGTTCTGCCTTACTCTCGGCAAAGTTCTGGCAATTGGAAAGCATTTTGACTGGAACAATGACGATTTTTGATAACGAATATCCTGTTATTCTAACTACATCTTTCCCAAAATGGATCGCCACGGGCGAGTTTGCGTACCGCGACGTTATTCTGACTGACGTTATGGAACTCCGCACTGGAGTACGATTCAAATATGCCTCGCCATATCAAGGCGTAGGTTACAATTCGCGCTACGCGTTATTTGTCCCAAATACAGGAGCACGTATCGATGAATCGTTCACGCTGGACCTTTTTGCCGTTGCACATTTGGGTGATGCATACCTTACGCTCAGTTGGGAGAATATTCTGAACGAAGGATACGTGACCGTCGCGCGGTACCCCATGCCGGGGAGGACATTCCGTTTCGGATTCAATTGGACATTTTTTGATTAACCATGACGCAGAAAACAGTTACAATTTTCGGGAGCTCCAGCCCGCCTGAGAGCAGCGACGAGTACCGCGTCGCGTTCGAGCTTGGCAAAAGCCTTGCGCTGGCAGGCTTCACTGTTTGCAATGGTGGCTTCGGCGGCATCATGGAAGCCTCAGCGCGGGGAGCAAAAGAAGCCGGCGGAGCAACGGTCGGCATAACCGTTAGCGTGTTCCCGCGGAAAGCCAACGCGTGGATCGAAAAGGAAATGCGATTCCCCGACCTTACCCAACGGCTGGTAAAGCTTGTCGAATTGGGCGACGCATACGTCATACTCAAAGGAGGCACGGGGACATTGCTGGAGTTCGCGTACGTGTGGGAGTTTATCAATAAAGGTTTGATGCAAGAGAAACCAATTGTTGTTTTAGGAACGTTCTGGGACGGCGTCATCGACACTCTGAAGAAAGAACTCATTTGGGAAGGGTTGGGCGATTGTACGAAACATATTCGGCAGGTTAAAACAGTCAACGAGTGTGTCGAGTATCTAAGAAGTATGTTGCGGTAATACACATGAAGTAACCTCCCCGTCCCGCTACAAAACAGCGGGACACCCCTCCTTGGTCAGGAGGGGAAAAAACGAGAGCGAACGATTTGCTCCCCTCTAATATTATTTCCGCACACCTGCCACACGCTCCAGTACCGAAAGCATTTTCTCAGCAGAATCATCCCACTGAAACGACCTTGCCCAAGACAACGCCTCGCGGGAAAGCCGCGCTCGCAGCCGCTCATCCCTTAGTATTAACATTATCTTGGCGGCGAGTTGCTCGATATTGCCGTACTCGTAGAGCAACCCCGTCTTCTCATCCAACACGGCATCGCGCAACCCCGGGACATCGCTTGCGACAACCGGCACGCCGCACGCATTCGCTTCAATAACCGTCAGTCCCCAGCCTTCCTTTGCCGAGCAGTTAACGGCGAGCGTCATACGGTTGAGCAAACGCACTTTCTCGTTCTCGTCAACCTGTCCGGTAAACGTTACAGTTTCGCCGAGCCGCAGGTCATCCGCTTTGCGTTTCAGAAAAGGCAGATAATCTCCCTCACCTACGACAAGCAACTGTGCGTCGGGGATTTCGAGTCGTACGATGGCAAACGCATCCAGCAAGTGGTCTGCGCTTTTGTATTTTTTTAACCTCCCCAAAGAGCCAACGACGGGCGCCTGTTGCTGAGGGACTTCGTGCGGACGATAGTGCGCAGTATCAACCGCGTTCGGAATCACGGTGATGCGACTTTCATTGAAGCCTTTGCGAATGAGCTCTGACCGGGTGCTTTCGGAAACAACCGCAAGCGGTGTGTTGCGGTACGCACGGGGGACGAGTTTTTCCGCGCCATAGACGTACAACGCCGCGGGAAGGGATGCTTCGCGGAAAATGCTCGTATCGAACAAGTGATGGATGATGGCGACAAGCGGTTCCTGCACAAACCGTGGTGTGTAAAAGGGAATCTTGTTAATGTCGTCCACTACAACATCGTATCGTTCCTGGCGAAATCGCCGGCGGTAGTAACCCTTGACGCCATAGTTGAAGAGGTTGCGGCTTCCCGACCTTATGACACGAATACCGTCCAGGATTTCCTCCGCGGGTGCGCCCGGGAACGACGAACAGAACAGCGTAACGGAGTGACCCCGCGCGGCAATGCGCTTGAAGATTTCGTGCAGATGGACTTCAGCGCCGCCACCCAACGGGTTGCGGATATCCTGCCAGTTCAGAACAAGTATCTTCATGGCGAGCTACGGTGCGAGGAGTTAGAAGAATAACTTGCAAGTAACGGGGATGACCCCCTGCGTCCTTCGACAAGCTCAGGACGCGCCAGCCTGCCGGCAGGCAGGTCCCCCTTGGTAGGGGGACAAATTGCTTGCGTGTCAATTTTCCATCTGACAACTCTACCCTTACTTTTTTCCTGATTGAGCCTGGGCAGCTTGTGCGCTATCGCGCCGCGCGGCCTGCGCTCGCAGCGTTTCAATCTCTCGCTTGCGTGCCTCCACAAATTCGTTCACGCCTTGCACTAAGGGGTACTGTTCTCTAATGGTATCAAGCAAAGCAGAGGCTTCGTCGAACTTGTTCTGCAGAACGTACACCTGCAGAAGAATGAGATACGGATGGTCGCGCGAAAGCTCTTCGGATGTTCCGCTTTGAATAAGCGGCTGGATATCATCTGTCAGCTCGCGCAGATATACATTGTACGTCTCTGAATCGCCTGCAAACTCATAATAATTTGCAATCACAAGCTTCAATCTACTCTGCATCGGATGAACGCTGCGAGGAATGACTTCTTCCATGCGGCTCAGCACCCTGAGAACATGCTCCGGCTCGTTGCGAACATTCAGATAGTACCCTGCCAAAGAAATAAACACCTGCCGATAGTTGCTCATCATGCGGCGGGAATCTTCTTCGAAATAGGCGTCTGGGTCGCCCAGGTTGCGCCAGAGGAAGCCGGTCTCAGCTCCCTGCGCAGGCTCCGCACGGTCGGAGAACAAATGCTCTTCCATTCTCCGGGGGTCGATGTTCGACCATGGCATCGTTTGTTTTTTGGGCAAGAGCCGAAACGCCAAGCCGTCCCAGTGCAGATAATCCTGTAAGCCGATTTTCCCAGCGTCATTCACCGTCATCGCAAAATAAATGGGCCGCTTCCAGTCGTTCGTTCTGATAATGTCGTACACCATGAGATCCTGCACCATCAAACCGCCGTATTGGCCCCATTGGAATGTCGCCGGAAAATGGAACGAAATCGCCTTACGATTTGTGATTGACGTATCTTGAACGCCGTACTTCTCCAGCACATCCTGAGACACGGGGATTTGGAAATTCTTCGCCTGGTACGGAACGAGCGGCCGGATGGTTTCGATGTACTGGTCGGATGCGCTGATCGGGACTTTCTTTGCTCCGTACGGCTCTTCGTTCTTCAACTGGTCGATATACCAATTCGTATTCAACAAACTCAGGCATGCCACGCGCACATCGCGGCGAATTCCTTCCACATCCTGCAAGTACCAAAGCGGGAAGGTATCATTGTCGCCGTTGGTGAAGATAATAGCATCCTGTTCGAGGCTTTGCAGCGTGTTGTATGAATAATCGTATGGTACCCAATTCTTTGAGCGGTCGGCTTCCGGGAGATTCGTGCGGAACATGTTCAACGGCACGACGGCAAACGCGACTACCAGAATGCCGTAGACAACCGGCTGTAGATTCTTCGACTCTCCTAATTTCTCCTTTGCAAAGTCGATTAATGAGAGCACGCCCATTCCTATCCACATGGAGAAGAAGAAAAATGACCCAACAAAGAAATAATCACGCTCCCGCGGCTGGGGCTCCTGCATGTTCATTTGCAACGCCAAAATGACGCCCAGGATCAGGAAACTTACTATAGCAATGAACGCCATTTTCTTATCTCGCACCCAATGGTAAAGTGCCCCCCACATCGCGAGAAGGAGTGGTATTCCCCATAACTGTTTCACATCGACACCTGCCTCTTTGGAGTCGCCTGCCACACCAACGTAATTCCAAAGGAGGTAACGGACATACATCTTATAAACTTGGTAGCGCAAGAGGAAGTCCATGTCGCTTGTATAGTCCGAGTACATCCGTTGGTGTTCGGGTTGGTCGCTAAACCGGCGTTTGGTCAAAGGCGCGTCGCCGTATTGCTCACGGTTAAGATAAGAAACGAGACGCGTTAAGTTGTCCGGGTTATTCTCATTCATCGGCGGATTGGCGTTCGCGCGGATAATCACCAGCGCATACACTGAATATCCGATCACAATCAAGACAAACGACAGAAGCGATACATGAATAACACGGTGGTGTGTTTTCGCTGAGCGATAGATGCCGTACAACGCGCCGGCAATCATAAGAATTGGAATAAACGTAAAAATTTCACTCCGCGTGCCGCCCAACTCGCCGTCCAGTAACGAGGGAAACCACTTTACAACGCCGGGATAGATAATGCCGAAGATGACAAGGGCGACAGCGCCGAATTTGATAAACGACTGAGCAGAAAATTCATAATACCGGAAGTAAAACAACAGCATTACGGCAGGAAGCGTCAACAGCGCAAGCAAGTGGACACCAACGGACAAACCGATCACGTAGGCAATAATGAGCAAATAGACGTCGCTGCGTTCCCACTCGGCGCGCTCGTACCATCGAAGGGCAAGCCAGAGGATTGAGCTGACAAATAGCATGCTGGGACCGTACACCTCAGCTTCCGATGCGTTAAACCAGAATGTTTTGCTAAAAGCCAGCGAAAGGGCTGCGATGGCAGAAACGCCGTACACGGCCGTCCGGTCGAGAGCCGATTCCGGTTTTCCGCGCCAGAGGCAAATAAACCGCACGGAAACGAGATAAAGGAACATCACCGTTAACGCGCTGGCGAGCGTTGAAACGAAATGCATCCGCACTGCGATATCGGGCGAGATGGGAATTAACGAAAAGATCTTTGCAGCCAGCAAGAACAGAGGCGCGCCCGGAGGATGCGGCACTTGGAGTGAAAACGCCGCTGCGCAGAACTCGCCAACGTCCCAGAACACTACTGTGGGAGGCAGTATGATGATGTACCCGAGAAGCGTAATTGAAAAAACACCGATACCGACGTACTTGTTTATTTTTTGATGTTCCATGCAATCCTCTATTATGAGCAATCCAGACCGGTTTTCAATCTATTATGAAATAGCCTGAACTGCAAGCGTTTTCAACGCCTGCTAGAAGCTCGACCTCAAAAAAGTCCGTCACCCCGAACTTTTTTCGGGGTCTATTTATAGTCGTTTGCGTCTGGAGGAAACTCCTGACGCCACACGGTAACACCCCTTGCGCCTCCTCAACCGCCAAGTTTCTTAATTTCGGTCAGGAGGTAACAACTGACACCACCGAGTAACACCCTTTTAGACGTGGCTAGCGCATGCACCGTTCCGAGTGTTAACGTGAGGGCACACCTCTGCGTCGGCGGCTTCGCGTTTTTTTACCAAGACAAACATTGGTCGCTGAAAAGATCCTTTTTCTCTCGTATGAGGCGTATAAGAGAGCGATATGGTCTGCTGTGTGGGTTCTGGCTTCTCTTGACGGGACTGGAGTCCCATCCTGCTTTTCTTCTTTCTGTTGACAGGCTTGGAATCCAGTTCTCAATGTTTCATCCTAACAGAAAAGGCGTCGCACCGAGGCAAAGAGAGAGTTGACGACAAATAGATTCACTCGGCACGGCCCGACTGGGAGAATTCCCGCGGGACAAACCCAGAGTTTCCGGAGCCCGTCGCCCGCCTTTGGCGGACGGCGTGTCGTAGGCCCCTACAAAGGACCCTGAGGGGGGACGCCTTTTGTTAGGAATACGTGACTGTTACGGTTGCCCGCTGGACCGATTCACGGGCAAGCTGCGGATTCGACAAGCGTCTGCCACCCTTTTCCGCAGAGGGTGATATTGCGCTTGTCAGCATTACCGTATTTAGTTTATTAATGTAATTTAATATAATACACTAATTTGAATTTGTCAAGAGAAAAAATAAAAAATGTACACTTTCCCGCTAACAGCTTGAGGCGCAGAGACTTACAGCCGATTACATTTTACATTTTCGGTTTGATGTTCCGGAAATTGCCACGATGAACATTAGATGAGGAAGGAAGCGCAAATCTCATCGCACAGCGGGTAGCCTTTGGCGGTCAGCTTAAAGCGGTCGTCATGAAGAACGGCAAGCCGCTCATTCAACAGGTGTTCAATCGTTTGTCGATGTGTTGCGAACAAATCGGTATCGTACCGTTTCCGGAATCCCGCGATGTCCACGCCCTCACTACGGAGCCCCAAAAAGAGCTCCTCGTTACGCAACTGGTCGACGTTCAAGCGCTCATCTCCGGCAACCGGCAACACGTGTTGCTCCAGGCGCGTCGAGTACTCAACGACGTTAGCGACATTCCACCAGCGCTGCCGCTCCCAGAAGGAATGCGCAGAGGGGCCGAATCCGAGGTAATTGCTATGGTTCCAGTAATTACCATTATGGCGGGATTTGTAACCGGGTTGCGCGAAGTTGGAGACTTCGTATTGCTCATAGCCGTGCGATGCGAGAAAGTCTATCGTGAATTCGTACAGTTCCGCATCGGCTTCCGCGCTGAGCGGCATCACTTGCTTCGATTCCACCATACGATGCAGGGGTGTGTTCGGTTCAACGATAAGGCTGTAGGTGGAGATATGTTTTGGTGCAAGCTCCATCGCTTGTTCAAGGTTCGAACGCCAGCGTTCGCGCGTTTGAGACGGCAGTGCAAAAATCAAATCGAAGCTCACATTGTCAAAGCCGGCTTGATACGCATTCCGTACGCATTCCTTCGCCTGTTCTGCCGAGTGAATCCGGCTCAGGAATTTCAAATCGTCGTCGTGAAACGACTGGATACCCATGCTGATTCGGTTTACGCCCGCTGCTTTGAATTGCCTGAGTTTCTCGATGTCCACCGTTCCGGGGTTTGTCTCCAGTGTAATTTCCGCGCCCGAGAGGACCTGGAAGCGCGTAGAGAGAAGGTTAAGGATTTCCTTTATCTCGGACAGCGCGAGCAGCGACGGCGTGCCACCGCCAAAAAAGATTGTCTCGTAGGGAACCTGAAACCGCTCGTCCCCCGAACGCACATCGACTTCCTTTTTGAGTGAGTCTAAGAACCGCTGAACAAGCGCGCTATACGCGTCCGCGCTGCCGTTGGGTGCAACGGAGTAGAAGTCGCAGTAGATGCACTTGTGCTCGCAAAAAGGAATATGGAGGTAGAGACTGGACATAGATTTCATTTATCGTATCATTGTGCCGATTCTATTCCACCGAATGCTGACGAGTTTATCCCGCACACTGCTCACCGGTACGGCGGGGTTCCACGACCAATAGACAAACAACGCCTCGCCAATCAAATTGCTTTCCGGGACAAATCCCCAATACCTGCTATCGAGGCTGTTATCGCGGTTATCGCCCATCACAAAATAATAATTCTGTTCAACAGTGTATGACGATGACGGTTTACCATCGATCAGTATCTCGTCGCTCCCACGGAGTTGAACCGTATGTCCCTCCCGCTGAATGACCAAACGCCACATGCCCAAATTTTCCTCTGTGAGGGCGATACGGTCACCCTTTTGGGGAATAACAAGCGGCCCGTAACGTTCCTCGGTAAAACCGAATCCCCACGGAAACATGGTCGAGCTACGGTGGCGTCCAGCGGCATTGTATTCGTTCAACCGAGCGTGCCGGGGCAATCCCACCGGATTGCCGTTGACATACACCTGTCCGCGAATGATTTCAACAACATCGCCCGGCAACCCGATGCACCGCTTGATATAATTTACAGGCTCATCTTCACCTTGCACATTTTGTACATTGGGTGAATCTATCGAGCCGGGGAACTCAAACACCAGAATATCCCCGCGTTCCACGCTCTTAAACACCGGCGCGTAGTACGTGGGGATAGCGAGGTTCGTCAGCGGAATATACCGTGGCGTGCGAATACCGTACGCCAATTTATTGACGAGTAAAAAATCACCGACAAGCAGCGTCTCCTCCATCGAGCTGGATGGAATGCGAAACGCTTCCACCACAAAGGCTTTCAGCAACAGCGCAACGAGCAGAGTGACGAGCACAGTCCTTGCATATCCGGCAAACGAGTGCAAGCGTTTACTCGAAAGCGCACGCTGCCCGACCGGCGCTTCTTCCGCCACCGTCACTGCGATACTTTGCTGCGATGCGTTTTGTATTGATTCCTCGTTCATTTCATTTATTTAATCAGGGTTCCAATACGGCTCAGCCTCACCGACCCTAACTTATCGATCAGCGAATACAGAGGGATGTTTGGGTCCCAAGACCAATAGACAATCATCGGCGTGCCGACAAGGTTTTCTCGCGGGATAAAACCCCAGTAGCGGCTGTCGAGGCTATTATCGCGGTTGTCGCCCATGCCGAAAAGATAATCGCGCTCCACAACGTACTCGGTCACTTCCTGTCCGTCAATAAGGACCTTCCCATCAACCAATCTGGGCTGATGACCTTCCCGTTTAATGAAGACCTCCCACGCGCTGAGATTCTGCGGAGTGAGCGAAATCCGCATTCCTTTTTTTGGAACAACGAGTGGACCGTAATTATCTTCATTCCACATAGAGCTTTTCGGGAATATTCCCTCTACCGCTACGCCGGGCGGCAACACCTCGCCACGATTGAATTTCAAATTGCGCGGCAATGGGAACTGCTCGCCATTCACGTACACGACGCGGTTCACCACCTGTACCGTATCTCCGGGAAGTCCAACGCACCTTTTAAGGTAGAACGTGAACTCTTCCGGTTCCACTTCATCCCGGAATCCCGGGAACACAAAGACGATCACATCACCGCGCTCGACGTCCTGGAAGCCCGGCACGCGAAACCACGGCAGGCGGACGTTGGTGAACGGAATATTCCGCGGCGAGGTGCCGCCGTAAATGAATTTATTGACAAAGAGTAAATCGCCAGCCATCACCTCGTTTTCCATCGAGCCGGTCGGCACCATGAACGACGCGAGAACGAAATTGTTCAGCACTAAAAAGGCGCCGAGCACAATAAAAAATTCTTTAAAGAACGCTTTCGTTTTCTCAACGAGCGCGGAAGATTTCTGCTCTTTTTTCTTTTGTTCCTTCTCCTGCTCTTTTTCGGTCCCAAGTTCTTGTTCAGACATAGTAGCCCTTTCTGTGAATTTCTCTAACTCTGAGTAGGACGGACATTTGCCGAAGACATTCCTTCGGGACCTGTCTGCCCTCGTTGTCTTCTTCAAAACTCTGGACAGGCAAGAATGCCTGTCCTACCCTTGTTTTTGTTAATCCTCCATCGAAAGCACGGCAAGGAACGCCTCTTGCGGAATTTCAACCCTGCCGACTTGTTTCATCCGCTTCTTGCCTTCCTTTTGCTTCTCCAACAGTTTCCGCTTGCGGGAAATATCCCCGCCGTAGCACTTTGCGAGCACGTTCTTGCGCATCGCGCTGATGCTTTCGCGTGCAATCACCTTGCTGCCGATAGCCGCCTGAATCGCGACTTCAAACATTTGCCGCGGAATCAGCTCGCGCAGTTTCGCGCAGAGCTTGCGCCCCCACTCGTACGCCTTCGTGCGGTGCACGATGGTCGAGAGCGCATCAACCTGCTCGCCGTTCAGCAAAATATCCAGCTTGACCAAATCGGATTCACGGTTCTCCAAAAAATCGTAGTCGAGCGAGGCATAGCCGCGTGACATGGATTTCAACTTATCGTAGAAGTCGAAAATAATTTCCGACAAGGGCAATTCAAAATGGATGTCCGCCCTCTCAGGACTCAAATACGTCGTGTTCCGATGTATGCCGCGGCGCTCCATGCACAGCTTCATGATGCCGCCGATGTATTCGGTAGGCGTAATGATCTGTGTCTTTACGTACGGCTCTTCCACTTTTTCGATCTGCCCCGCGGGCGGCATCGTCGCCGGATTATCGACAGCAACCACCTCGCGGTCGGTTTTCGTGACGCGGTATTCGACGTTCGGCACTGTGTTAATGAGCGATTGGTTGTACTCGCGCTCGAGCCGCTCCCGGATAATCTCCATGTGGAGTAAACCGAGAAATCCGCAGCGAAAACCGAATCCGAGCGCAACGGATGATTCCGGCTCAAACGACAGAGCGGCATCATTCATCTGAAGCTTTTCCAGCGCGTCGCGCAGCTCAGCGAAGTTATCGGCATTGGACGGGTAGACGCCGCTGAACACCATTGGCTTGACTTCCTTATAGCCAGGCAAAGGCGCGGCAGCAGGGTGTTCAGCGAGGGTAATAGTATCGCCGACCTTCGTCTCGTGGACATCCTTAATGCTTGCAATGATGTAGCCTACGTCACCCGCTCTCAATTCCCCAACGCGTTTGCGTTGCATTTCCAGGATGCCGACATCTTCCGCTTGAAATTCCTTTCCCGTTGAGAAAAAGAGAATCTTGTCTTTCTCACGGATCTTGCCGTCAAACAACCGCACGTACGCGACAGCGCCGCGGTACTCGTCAAACATGGAATCAAAAATCAGCGCGCGCGGCGGCGCGTTCGGGTCGCCTTTGGGCGCTGGAACGCGATGCACAACGGCTTCGAGGACTTCTGCAGTACCGATACCAGACTTTGCACTACCGAGAAGAATTTCTTCCTCCTTGCAGCCAAGAAGCTCGATCACCTGGTGCTTCGTCGTCTCTAACATAGTTTGCGCGCTTGGGAGGTCGATTTTATTGATAAAGGGTATAATCTCCAGCCCGGCATCTATCGCAAGGTACAGGTTGGAAATGGTTTGCGCTTCGACTCCCTGTGTCGCATCGACAACGAGAATCGCTCCCTCGCATGCGGCAAGCGAGCGTGAGACCTCGTAGGTGAAATCCACATGCCCGGGCGTATCGATAAGATTCAGGATATAGTCTTGCCCGTCGCGCGCTTTGTAATTCAACTGGATGGCATGGAGCTTAATGGTAATGCCGCGCTCTTGTTCGAGCTCCATATCATCCAACACTTGCTTGGTCATCTCACGCGCAGTAACGGCGCCGGTCATTTCCAGCAAGCGGTCGGCAAGGGTGGATTTCCCATGGTCGATGTGGGCGATAATGCAGAAATTTCGGATATGCTTCATATTTCAGCGCTGAGCCGCATTCCGCCCCTGTTTACGTTAGACGAACTTGCGGCAGAAATCGTTTCTTCTTACTTCCTTTAGTCTCTCTCAATAAAACAACAAAAGTAAAGAGTGAACACAGTGGGCACCCTTTACTCGGTTGAAGCGCCGTCAATATGGCGTTCTTTAACCTTTAAAATATAGCTGAAAAAGGCTTGAAGAGCAAGGAAACAGAACGTAAAGCGGCGTCTTTGTTTGTGCGTCAGGACTTACGTCCTGACCGAGACATTGCTTGTGTCAGGAGGTAACTCCTGACATCACTCATATAGATATCGAGTTAGGATACCGCCGACATCAATCGGGTTGAGAAACTTCTAAAGCAGGGACGACCTTAACGACCGGCTCACGAAATGCCAATACGACATACACTACCAACGAGCAAAGCGTTGCCCCGATAAAGCTAAACTCAAAGTCGAATATATAATAGGCCACGAACCAAAGGACGCTACCGACTACGAGCGCGCTCGCGGCGCTACGGGCGCCGCCGAACTTTGTGTACATCCCGAACATGAACACCACGAACACGGCGCCGCTGCCGAACGCCGACGCGTCCTTCACCAAATTGTATACCCCTTCCGCGTGCATAGCCAGCGTGTACGCGAGAATGCCAAT
>JAKEEG010000036.1 GCA_022616555.1 Ignavibacteriota bacterium
CGTCATCGGAGACACTCGGCGCTCGGATATCACTCGCCGGTTGACTTCGAACAATTACACTCTTAACTTCGTGTCCAACTTTTCGGGGAAAGATCAACAACGCACCACGGCAAGGTGTGAGTGCGCCAAGTATCTAACATTCTCATTCTGTTGCACCAAAAGGATAACACCGCGGCCAAAGCGGCGAAGGCGGTGCTACACAGGGTGGGTCACTTAAATACGATTCTGGGCACCAATATCCTTCAACATAACAAATTGGGAATACAACATCTGCCCGAACGGGGGCGCGCTCCTCAAAGACATACAGTTCTCCTGTGAGAACTAAGTCTTCCGGCGCCGCTCGATAAAAAACAGGGCAACCCGGTTCACAAAAGAAAGTAAACATCTCACCGCGAGGGTCCACCATCCTGTCATCGAGAGAAAGATCCCATATGACCGAAAACACAATCGATTTCCCGGGGTCAAGTGTGAGCCGTTTCGTTATTCCGTTGTAATATTGGGACCCAGATTCCAGCTGACTTGGTCCGATCGAAAACGTTCGTTTGATGTGCGGGACCCTCTGTGATTGTACTACAATCGTGCCATGGAAATTTACCGTGTCATCTAAAGTCTCATCGTACGTATTCGTCACCGCAAAAAAGACAACTAACCAATTTTCGTATACTGTCGGCGTGACAAAATAATGATATAGCCCAGTCATTTCACCGCTCATGATCTTCTCCGGCTCAATATACGGCGGCAACACCTCGTCGCACGGGCCTAGGGTGAGCATAGCGAAAACAATGACCACATGGAGCGATATTTTTGTGTTGTTTGGGCTCAAGCCGTTAATCAATTTCAACTCCAATTTATATTATTCATTCCCTCCAAACGGGTTGCACGGATACAAATATGCGCTCGAGTCAGCGCACAAAATATTCTCACTAATAGGGGGACAATTCTCATTAAAAATATCCCCATAAATGTAGCAAGCAGTAAACGTTCCAGTCGTGCGTAAGGGAGTTTGTTTGACAAACAAAATAACTTCGCCAGTGAGAACGAGTTCTTCCGGCATGGCATAACAGCGGTACTCGCAAACCAATTCGCCAAAGAATATGAACAGCTCTCCCCGTGGGTCCACGCCGCGATCATCAACAACAAAATCCCACGTTACCGCAAATGTAATCGACCGACCTGGATCGAGTTTTAAAATTTTTGTAGCAGGGTCGTAGTACTGTACACCCGCATAAAGTTTATCGGGACTGATGGGGATAGTTCGCCTGATGTGAGGGTTTCGTTGTGAGCGTATCTCAATCGACCCCACAATATCCACCGTGTCTTCAAGCGTTTCGTCATAGATATTTGTTACGGTGAAAAATGCCGCCATGTTGTTTTCTGCGGCGGGGTTCACCCCAATCTCGTAGAGCCCGGACATTTCTCCGGAGAGAAGCTGTTCAGGATCATTATACGCAGGGAGTTGCTCATCACATGAGGCAAACATCATGAACATTCCTGCCATAACAGCGCTAAAAAAAATTTTAAACCTACGTAACATGAATCGGCTATTTCATTAGAGCTACGGTTATTGACCTTTCCTCAGAATGGGTAACATCGTGCCCAAGCCGTTTGTGGCGGTTCTACGCACGGTGGGTCTGTAATGATCGAGCTGCAAGCTGGTGGCCCAATATATGGATAAACGTAACAGACCGGAATGACCATCATTGCCCTTACGGGTGCACGCTCATCGAAAATAAGTACTTCGCCCGACACGAAAAACTCCTCTTTTGTCGCTCTACACCGACCAACGCATTCAGGGTCGCTGTAGAATGTAAACAACTCTCCCCTCGGATCAACTTCACGGTCATCAGAAGTAAAGTCCCACACAATTCGGAATGTAATTGATGCCTCCGGGTCTAGTATCAATTGCCTTGTCAATGGATTGTAATATTGTGTACCGGAATGAAGGCTTGAGGAGGAAAAAGAAATCGTCTTTGTAATATGGGGGAACTTAATGGATTGTATCTTGATGGACCCTTGAAAGTTCACTGTGTCATCAAGGGTTTCCTCATAAATATTCGTGATGGTGAAATACGTACTGAGATGATTGCCTCCTCCCAAAACATACAGCCCAGACATTTCACCCTGCAGAAAATCTTCAGGCTCGGTATATGGCGGCAATATCTCATCGCACGGGCCAAGGAGAAACACTAATCCCGCGAGGTGAACAAACCATCGGTTCGTCTTCATATATAAGTGGAAAGAAGTAGTATCAATTAATGAATAGGTTATTTCTCCGGTTTCATTTGTGGAAAAAATATAACATCTCGAATCGACGTCTGTCCAGTCAACAACATTGTTAATCTGTCAATGCCAATACCGAGCCCTGCTGTGGGCGGCATGCCGTACTCTAACGCACGTAAGAAATCCTCATCTAAGGGCTGCGCCTCTTCATCGCCGCGGGCGCGGAGTTTTACTTGTTCTTCGAACCTAGCTCGCTGGTCAAGCGGGTCGTTTAATTCGGAAAATGCATTGCACACCTCTTGACCGTTGGCGAACGCCTCGAATCGCTCAACTAGTCCCTGCTCGCTTCTGTGTTTCTTCGCAAGCGGCGACAACTCAACCGGGTAGTCGGTAATGAATATCGGCTGAATTAAATGCGGTTGCACTCTCGCACTGAAAATTTCATCAATGAGTCCACCCACCCCCTGCGCCGCTTCTATCTCAATATGCAACTCTTTGCAGGTCTTTCGCAAGTCCTCTTCCGATTTCCCCCGTAAATCCCGTCCGGTGTATTCCTTAATGGCTCCGAACATCGTTATCCGTTTCCAGGGAGGCTTAAAATCAATGGTATGCTCACCTATACTAATGGTCGACGAGCCGTTGACTGCCACGGCCGCCTCATGAACCATACCCTCAGTCAATTCCATCATCCAGCGGTAATCCCGGTAGGCAACATACAGCTCCAGCATGGTGAATTCCGGATTATGGTTGCGGTCCATGCCTTCGTTGCGGAAGTCTTTGGAGATTTCGTACACGCCGTCGTATCCACCTACAATGAGGCGTTTGAGATACAGTTCATCGGCGATAC
Organism: Ignavibacteriota bacterium; assembly: GCA_022616555.1. Taxonomy (GTDB): domain Bacteria; phylum Bacteroidota; class Ignavibacteria; order UBA10030; family UBA10030; genus JAKEEG01. The sequence goes on from JAKEEG010000036.1 coordinate 3,068, forward strand.
GGAGATACAGCTTCACATCCAGCGCGTTGTGGTGAGTGACAAACGGCCTTGCAGACGCGCCGCCGTACAACGGCTGAAGTACCGGAGTCTCGACTTCAAGGAAATTTTTTGCATCAAGAAATTTCCTGAATCCGCTGATGAGCTTTGCGCGCTTGATGAATACCTCGCGCACCTCAGGACTCACCACCAAATCGACATAGCGCTGGCGGTAGCGAAGCTCTTTGTCGGAAAACGGATCATAAACCACCTTGTTGCCCTGCTCATCCACTTTCTCCTTCACTACTGGCAACGGCCTTAGTGATTTCGCGAGCAATGTCAGCTTTTGTGCGTGGATGGAGACCTCTCCCATTTTCGTACGGAATAAAAATCCCGTTATGCCGATAATATCGCCGATGTCAAACAACTTATAAGCGTCGTAGATCGAGCCAAGGTCATCTTTCTTGAGATAGACCTGAATCTTCCCCTGCGAGTCCTGAACATGGCAGAATGATGCTTTGCCCATGCGACGGATAGACATAATGCGGCCCGCAAGCATAACAGTACGTTGTGGCGCATCGTCTTTGAACGAATCAATGCTCTCTTTCGAAAAATCCGTTCGGTTAAACTCATGCGGATACGGCTCGACGCCAAGCTTCTTCAGCTCCTCCAGCTCCTCGCGCCGCCTTTGCATGAGCACGTTGAGGTCTTCGTGTTCGACTTGTGGTTCTTGAACTAGCTTTTGTTTTGTTTTTTCGCTCATTTTTGTTTCTTGGGTAACCGCATCCTTGAGGATGCGCTTCCATTTCGCAGTCTGAAGCCTGCGACTACCGATTCATGCACAAAATAAACTATGATGCTAACCCCGCCACCTTCTTCAAATGCTCCACTTCCTTGCTTTGCAACTTTCGCCACTTGCCGCGCGGCAAACCTGTTGTAGTAATACCGGCGAACGAGATGCGATCGAGCCGCTTCACATCGTACTTCATTGCTTCAAACATCCGGCGCACTTCCCTGTTTCTGCCTTCATGGATCGAAACAAACAGTTCCATCCGTTTAGTCTTGGGCAACACCTCGGCAAAATTCGCTTGCGCCATGCCGTCTTCCAATCTGATACCCGTTTCCAGCCTGCGGAAATCATCGTCGGAAATCCCCTTGTCTAGCTTCACATGATAGACTTTCTCGACTTCAAACTTCGGGTGCATAAGCGCGTTGGCAAGCTCGCCGTCGTTCGTGAACAATAATACCCCTGTCGTATTGCGGTCTAATCTACCTATCGGATACACGCGCTCTCGCGAACGCACATAATCCATCACCGTCGGGCGGCCCTTTTCATCTTTGACAGTAGTAATGGTGTCCTTCGGCTTGTTGAGGACGAAATAGACTTGCTTGTGCTCGATAAAAACGGGATTCCCCTGCACGGTCACGCGGTCGCGGCGCGGGTTGACCTTCACGCCGAATTCTTGTATCACTCGCCCGTTGATTTTTACTGCCCCGGAGAGTATTAACTCGTCGTTGCTACGGCGCGACCCGATGCCCGCTAACGCAAGATATTTGTTTAACCGAATACTTTCTTCAGGAACCCTTGCACTGTCTCTTTGAGTAGTTGCCATCGGCTCTTTGGTTTAGCTGGTTCGCGCACCTCGTCATCGATTGGCGCGACAAATGGAGGAACTGCCTCAAGCGCCGCTTCTTGCGCCGCCTCGGCTGTTACACTGTGGGTAGGCTGTTCATCATCTTGCACGGTGGTCTGCTCCGACTCCGTCGGGGCCTCTTCCACCTGCTCTTTTTCAACCCTGTTCTCTTGAATATCGCTTACTTCGCCTGGAATGACCTGCTCTTCAATAAACTCCTCTGTTTCTTCTTCCTCCGGGATTAAGTCTTCTGTAATCCGTGCTTCTGTGTCTGGTGTCGACATTTCAATCACCGGCGCCTGAGGCTCTTCCGCTGTCTCGGGAGCACGGTCTTGAACCTCGATTTCCGGCTCTTCGCTCAGCTCAGTTGCCCCCTCCTCATTCATTTCAATCGGAGAAAGATTCACAGGCATATCGACTGACGGTATATCCGATAATTGTATGTCGGAAGTGCTTTCGATAGATTCCTCTAACCCCTTTTCCTGTATAGGTTCTAACTGCTGTGTATCAAGAGTTTCCGACGTAAGTTGCGAAGCCGCATCTTCTATGGATTCATCCATCTCCCCGTCTTTCTTTACACCCAATTCCCTGCTCTGTTTCTTGGGAACGATCTCCACTGCACCGTCCATTTCTGCTTTCTTCTTCGGGATATGCGGGAGCCGGGACTTGAAGTCCTCCTCCTCCTGCTTCTTCCTCTCCGCGTCTGCCTGCTCCTGCGCTTCAAGCATACGGCGCTCTGTCTCATAGCGGCTATCGGCAAGGAGCTCTTCGATTTCGCGTGGCTTCGGCAGGTCCGAGATATCGTTCAACCCGAAATGCTTTAAAAAGACTTCTGTTGTCCCGTACAGCAACGGACGGCCGGGTGTCGGTGCGCGTCCAGTGATCGTGACCAGCTTCTTCTCAAGCAAAGTACCGAGAACGTAATCGCAGTCAACACCACGGATTGCTTCGATATCGGGGCGCGTAATGGGTTGGCGATACGCGATGATGGCGAGCGTCTCCAACGACGACTGCGAGAGCTTTCGCTTGCCTTGCTCTTTGTATAATTTGCCTACCCACTCCGCATACTCAGGGACGGTCGAATACTGATAGCCGCCGGCAATGCGAACAATTCGATACGGCTTGTTTGCCTGCTGGTATTCTTCGTTGATCGTATCGACAACCGACTCAACGTTCAACTCGGCGGACTGCCCGCTCTCGGCTAGAATATTCTTGAGCTGTTTCACCGTCAGTGGGTCGGACGAAGCGAAAATAATCGCCTCAACCAGCTCCTTCACGGTCACAGGAATATTCAGCACACGTTGTTCGGTAGTTACGACTGTCGTTTCAGGCATAGGTCCTCATGTAATATTGCGCATGATGGAAAGTTCGCTGAACGGCTCTGGTTGCCGGACGATAATGTCCTTCGACCGGATAACTTCGAGTAACGCAATAAATGTTACCACAACGCGTATCTTTTCTTGCATTCCTTCAATCAGCTCGCTGAACGTCGCTTCCGAGCGGCGCGAGAAGAAGTCGCGGATGTACGCAATCTGCTCGTCGATAGACACATTGAGGCGCTGAATCTCATGCACGAATTTCTTCGGCATTCGCTGTACGGCAAACTGGAACGATGCAATCAAATCGAACAACGATACATCGTTGAGCAACTGTTCGTCATCGTTCTCTTCCATCACCCTCGGGTCGGATTCAGTGTAGCCGCGATAGGCGACTTTCATCTGTGCATCTTCACGCTCAACAAGGTCTGTTGCGACTTCCTTGAAACGCTTGTATTCAATGAGCCGCTTTACGAGATTCGCGCGTGGGTCATCCTCTTCATCTTGACCCGGCTCGGGCGGCAACAACAACTTTGCCTTGATTTCCATCAGCTCAGCCGCCATCACCAGGAAATCTCCGGCAATCTCTAAATCTAATTCCCGCATGTAATGCAGGTAATCGAAAAATTCTTTTGTCAGTTTCGAGATCGGGATGTTGTAAATATCCAGCTCATCCCGCTTAATGAAAAACAGCAGGAGGTCTAACGGTCCCTGAAAATCTCGAAGTTTAACGGTATACATAGATTTTAAATTCGCAATTCAAAAATTCGCATTTCGAAATTATCCGATTCCCATCGCGCTGTGCACTTCAGACATCGTTTGCTGTGCTACCTTCAATGCACGTTGCTCGCCGTCCGCTAAAATATCCGTGACCTCTTCCGGATGTTGTTCATAGTACGCGCGCTTCTCCCGGTTCGGTGCAAGTGCATCAACAATGTGCTTCGCACAATTCATTTTGCAATCGAGACAGCCGAGAGCGCCGCTTTCGCATCCCGCGCGTATCTCAGGTACTTCTGCCGGATTAAACTTATTGTGATATGCAAACACCAGACAAATATCCGGTCGGCCCTTATCACCTTTGCGCAACTTTTGCGGGTCTGTCACCGCAGTTCGCATTTTCTTTGTAATCGCATCCTGGGAACCCGAAAGCAATATCGTATTCCCAACGGACTTACTCATCCGTTTGCCATCGAGTCCGGGTAAACGGGCGAATTTTGTAATCTTTCCCTCCGGTTCGGGAAACACTGGCTTGTAGAGAGTGTTAAATCTCCGCGCAATCTCACGCGTAATTTCAATGTGCGGCAACTGGTCTTCACCTACCGGCACGACATCACCTTTGTAGAGCAAAATATCTGCCGCCTGCAGCACGGGATAACCCAAATGCCCGTAAGCGACGTTCTCCATTTCTAAATCCCTCACCTGCTCCTTCAGCGTCGGATTTCTTTCCAACCGCGCCGTCGTCACCAGCATTGAAAAAATCAAATGCAGCTCTGTGTGCTGCTTAATCTGCGACTGGCGGAACATCGGGCTTTGCTTCGGGTCAAGCCCTGCGGCAAGCCAATCCACCAGCATATCGATCGAATTCTTATAAATATTCTCCGTGCGCTGGTCTGTCGTCAACGCATGGTAATCGGCAATAAGATGGTAATTCTGATACTCCCCCTGAAGCGCTACCCAATTTTCCAGTGCGCCGACGAGATGCCCCAGATGGAGCTTGCCCGTGGGGCGCATACCGCTGAGAATAACTTTCTTTTTTGCCAAAGACGCGTGAAGCTCCTTTCACCGAAAGCGCATCAATTCATAAACAGGTACGGTTTCCAGACTTCATCCACGCGGCCGACAAAATCGCGCAGGAACATCACATGGTTCGGGCGAATCGGTTTACGCCGCAGCACCATCTCCGCTTCGTGCGGTGTCCGGTCGCCTTTCTTATTATTACAGCGCACGCAGGCGCAGACGAGGTTCTCCCATGATTCATCTCCGCCACGCGCTTTCGGCAAGATATGGTCAACCGTCAAGGGCACGTCTGCCCGGCCGCAGTACTGGCAGCGGTGGCTATCTCGGCGAAGAATATTCTTGCGCGAGAGGACAATTCGTTTGTAGGGAACACGGACGTAGATACCGAGACGAACGACGCTCGGAAAGGGCATCGTCGCAGAGACAGAATGGAGATGAAGGCCGTCGGCAGCCGCTATCAATTCAGCTTTCCCGAGGTAAAGAAGAATGATCGCTTTTTTGACGTTGCATACACTCAGTGGCTCGTAATTGTGATTGAGGACGAGCACCTTTCGATTCAACTTCCCGTTCGAAATTATGACATGCGCTTTTGCACTGAAGACGGACACACCTCCTTGTCTATAACTATACAACATCTACACCAGCGAATGAAGTTCTTACTTGAGATAGCGTCGCTTAGGCATTGTAAAATATAGCATAACGCTCAGCCAGAGTCAAGTCCGAACCATTTCCAAAAAATGAAAAATAGAACACGGAAAAGGCGGATTGGACAGATTAACACTGATACAAATCAGTGCATTTTCAGTCTAATTCCGCTGTTACTGTGTTCTATTCTTCTATAAAACTATTGCTTTTTTCTCTTATACCTCGCCTGTATCTCCTTCATCGAATCCCCGCCATACTTCTCCAAAAATGCATTTGCAAGCACAGGAGCAATGACAGCTTCGGCGATAACTGAGCAAGCCGGGACGGCGCAAACATCCGAGCGCTCGTAGCGCGCTTTGACGCTTTTCCTCGCAGCGAGATCGACCGATTGCAACGGGTTAGCAAGAGTCGAAATCGGCTTCATCGCGCCATGAAGAACGATCATCTCGCCGTTGGTAACGCCTCCTTCCAACCCACCAGCCCGGTCTGTCTTTCTGCTGATCGTTCCACCTTTGACGCTAAATTCATCATGCACATCCGAGCCGTACTTTCGCGCGTTGGTAAAGCCATCGCCAATCTCTACTCCCTTCACTGCATGAATAGACATGACGGCTTGTGATAACTGACCATCTAACTTTCTATCGTACTGCACATAACTTCCAAGACCAATCGGTGCGCCGGTCACCAACACTTCAAACACTCCGCCTAAAGTATCGCCAAGTTTTTTCGTTTTACGGATTGCGTCGATTGCCTTCCCTTCAATTTTCTTGTCAAGGATTCGCACTTGCGACTTATCGGCTTCCTCTGTGACTTTGTACGCGCCACAATTCGCTTTGGTATATTTCCTGATAAGCTTGTCGATATTCGTGCGATTGATAACAGCTGCAGCTCCAATCGAAAGCACGTGACTGCCGATGAATACTCCAACATCTTCCATCAGTTTGCGTGCGATAGTGCACAGTGCAACACGCATCGCGGTCTCCCGCGCGCTCGAGCGCTCAATGACGTTGCGGATGTCGTCAAATCCGTACTTCATCGCCCCTACATAATCAGCATGACCCGGCCGCGGGATGGTGATTTTCTCTACACCTTTCCCATCACTCTCCACTGCCATCCGTTCAGTCCAATTTCGCCAATCATTGTTGCGGATCACCAGCGCAATCGGTGAGCCGATTGTCTTCCCAAACCTCACGCCGGAGAGAATTTCAACCTTATCCGACTCTATGCGCATTCTCCCGCCCCTGCCATATCCCTGCTGTCGCCGCCAGAGCTGGTGATTGATGTATTCTGCCGAAATAGGCAATCCAGCCGGCACACCCTCAATAATGCCGACAAGCGCCTGACCGTGCGATTCTCCTGATGTAATATACCGTATCATATGGTATCGAATAAAACGAATATTTATGCGAGATTCAATAAAATTAGAAGCAGTTTTAATAATGTAGCAATACAAAAATAGGTATACACGCTATTCTCAGTCCCCCTACCAGGGGGACGCGACGTTTTCTGTCGCAGGGGGTTTGAATCTCTGCAATATTTAACCCCCTCGTCCCAAAAAAGCGGGACACTCCTGCTGTTTGGGGGAGAGAAAGCCTTAACGTGAAAGCATCCAAACGTCTGCTATTGCGAGAATGGAACAAATAAAAAAGGCGTCCCGGTTACCCAAGACGCCTTGAATTCACAACGAGTACAGCTTACTTCGGAATCTCTATCGCCACAAACTGAGTCTGCTTACTCGCTCGCTTCACTCTGAGGAGTACGGCATCGCCCGGCTTTTTGCTTCTAATGATTTCTTCGAATTGCTTCGCCGAGTTAACCTGCACATCCCCTGCCGTTAAGATGACATCCCCACGGAACACCGCCCGCTGCGCGGCTTCGCTGAACTGTTCCACTTTCTCAACAAAGACGCCGTTATCAACTTCGTACTGCTTCCTGATTTCGGCGTCGATATTCCTCACCGTGAGGCCGATCTTTTCCAATTCAACCGTCGCCGGCTCAGCCTTCTCTGGCTTTGAACCGGTGTCCTCGCGGTCAACTGCGGGAACAACTGTGTCTTCCTCTGAACGAGCACGTAATGTCACTTTCTTTTCCAACGGCTTTTTGTCGCGTAGTAATTTCAATGTCACAACATCACCCGGATGCTTTGCTGCTATCACTGTTTGGAGTTGATTGGCAGTATTCACTTCCTTGCCATCGACAGACAGGATAATGTCGTTCGCCTTCAACCCGGCATCTTGAGCCGCGCCGTCCGGACGCACGCTGTTGACCAGCACTCCTTGAGCTCTGCTCAACCCTTGTGCTTTCGCCATTGTCGCATCGATGCTGCTGATCTCAACGCCAAGGTAGCCACGAAGTACTTTGCCGTACTTAATAATGTCGCCGGCAACTTTCTTCGCAAGGTTAATCGGGATGGCGAAACTGTATCCTTGGTAGCGTTGGTTGGTTGTTGCAATCGCCGTATTCACGCCGACAACTTCCCCATCCACGTTCACCAACGCGCCGCCGCTATTCCCGGGATTCACTGCCGCATCGGTCTGAATAAAATTCTCAATTCCATATCCATCATCGTTATCAATAATTCCGATATTGCGGCCGATCGCGCTGACGATGCCTTGCGTCATCGTCGACGTCAACCCCAACGGATTTCCGAAGGCGAACACGATGTGCCCGACTTCCACTCCATCCGAATCACCGAGCCGCGGGATAGGAAGCTCTTCCGCATCAATTTTAATCACGGCTAAATCCGTATAGCGGTCTGTGCCGACAACTTTTGTCGCTTTAAATCGGCGCGTGTCGGATAAGACAACTTCGATCTTATCCGGGTCGGCGTTATCAACAACATGGTTGTTGGTAAGGATGTAACCGTCCGGTGTGAGAATCACTCCGGAGCCCGCGCCCATTTCACCGTGTGGCTCCTGCGGCTGGAAATCAGGCCCGAAGAATCTGAAAAAGAATTGGTCGTTTTGACGGGAACTCGACCGTGGTTTCGTCGTCACTTTGATGTACACGACCGCCGGAATAATTTCTTTCGCCACACTCCGGTAGGCATCGTTTAATGCGTGTAACGATGAACTCGATTTTGTTTGAGTCGTCTGCGAGCCGAGCTGGACGTTCTCTCCCGCGAACGACGCATCAACGCCTTTGAAGCTCGATACGAGCGTCACGCCGAAGACAATCCCCAGCGCTATCAACATCACGGCAACAATAACTGACTTCGTTGACATTCCTCTATACCTCCTGTGTTTTTTGTGTTTCAATACCTCAAACATGCAAACTTTGAAAAACTTTTGCCGCCTTCAGCGGCTTCAGTCCTTCAATATGATACTGCAAGTACAAACGCAAAGTTTCGTTCAGTTCGTTCCCAGCCTCTGTAGTATACTCAAGATTCTGAATATTATCCATGTCGAGATGGTGCAGCAGCTTCAGGCTTTGTGCCGCCTCAGCCCTGAGACGATATTGAGAGTGACCCTGGGCTCCAAGCTTCCCTGCAGTAGCGGAACATGTCGGACAATATATCCCGCCTTTGCTCAGATCCAAAATGTAAGCAGTTTTTGCACCGTTTAGCTCTAACTTCCTGCCGCAGGAAATGCAGTTTTCAAGGTGTAAAGCGAAACCGAACAACAATGCGAGGCGGATTTCAAACGCAAAAAAATGGCTCTCAAACATCCTTTCAGACTTCTCCAGACAATCGAGTGTCTTCACCAATAATAAAAACAGCGCCAGGTTCTCCTCCTCGTCATGTGTAAGCTGGTTTATCAGCTCCACAATAGAGAGAGCTACCGCCATCCGCTCCATTTCCGAATGAATGCGCTTGTACGGCTTGACAATATCGCACTGGGAAACCAGCTGCAGCTCGCGTTGCTCTTTCTTGTAAATCACCAGCGAGCTGAGCGTCATCGGTTCCAACGCCGCGCCAAATTTGCTCTTGGAATCCCTTGCGCCTTTCGCGATCGCCTTGATTTTGCCGTACCGACGCGTGTAGAACGTAACAATCTTGCTTGTGTCACGATATCGCATCGACTTGAGTACTATGGCATCGGTCTTCTCGATCATGTCATCGCTCCAACCGAATAAACAGAAGAAGACCGACGCAACTCAGCAAGAGTCTTCGCCGACAGTTCATGAATCACCCCTTGCTCCGTAATCAGCGCGGAAACCAATTCGTGAGGCGTTACATCGAACACCAGATTATCGACATCCACTGTACCCCTGCCCGCCTCATTTTCAAAGAACGATGAAACTTCAGACTGCTTTCTCCGCTCGATAACAATAGATTCGCCTGAAGGCGTTTCAAAATCCAATGTCGAGCTCGGTGCAGCGACATAAAACGGGACGCCATGATGCTTAGAAAGCACGGCAAGCGAGTACGTCCCAACTTTGTTTGCAACATCTCCGTTCGCCGCTATCCGGTCTGCACCGACAATAACAGCGTTGACTTTCCCCTGTTTCATGAGAAATCCCGCAGCACTATCCACGACAAGCGTTGCGGGAATATTCAGCTTGCTGAGTTCCCAAGCCGTCAGCCGCGCCCCTTGAAGAAGCGGCCTCGTTTCATCAATATAGACGTGTGAAATATTGCTTTGTTCCCATGCAGTTTCAACCACTCCCAGCGCAGTCCCTATGCCGCCTGTCGCAAGCCTTCCGGTATTGCAATGGGTTAAAACGGTGGAGTGTTTCGGCAACAGCCCTGCCCCGTGCTTGCCGATCATCCTGCACATCTCGGCGTCTTCCATATGAATGGCAACGGCTTCAGCAAGGAGAGTTTTCCCGAGTGAATCCACGCCCGCGTGTTCATTCCGTTCGAAGACCGTCTGCATTCTCTGCAATGACCAGAAAAGATTCACTGCAGTCGGGCGTGTTGATGCAAAAAATGAAACGGCTTTTTGAAAATACGCAGCGCGGCCTACCAGCGTACCGATCTTACTCGTTGCGAGCGCAACACCGTACGCCGCAGCAATGCCGATGAGCGGCGCGCCGCGTATCGCTAAGCGCCGTATTGCTTCAGCAACTACCCCTGCATCGTCGGTCTCGATGTAGACTTCTTGTTCTGGAAGGAGTGTCTGATCGAGGAAACGCACCTTCCCATCGTTCCACTGGATGGGCGTGATGTGCTGAACATTCATTGCTCGTCAAATTTCGTTAGCTTCATAAATTCGCGAAAACGATCTTGGATTTTCAGCGGAGTTAAATCGTCCAGTCCTTCGACGCTGAACTTCTCGACCGAAAACGACGCCATCGTATTGCCGTACACCACCGCGCGCTTTAGATTCTCGACAGAGATGTCGTCCGTTTTCGCCAACCAGCCGATGAACCCACCCGCAAACACGTCTCCTGCACCGGTCGGGTCTTGTATATTCTCAAGTGGGTACGCCGGCGCCGAGAAAATAACATCGTTGGTGACCAACACCGCGCCGTGTTCGCCTTTCTTGATGATCACGACACGAGGCCCCATGCCGATGATGCGCTTCGCCCCTTTAATCAAGTTTGGCTCATCGGTCAACTGGCGGGTTTCGGAATCGTTCAAAATAATAACATCCATCACCTTGAGCGTTTCCCGCAGCTCGTTCGGTTTATTCCGAATCCAGTAATTCATCGAATCGCCGATCACCAACCGCGGCCGTTCGATGCTCTGAACGACTTTCTTCTGCAATACCGGGTCGATATTCCCAAGACAGATGTACGAGCTTTTCTTATACGCCGGTGGGATCACCGGGTCGAATTTCTCAAATGCGCCTAATTCCGTGTACAGCGTGTCGCGCATGTTCAAATCGTAGTGGTATCGTCCACCCCAACGGAATGTCTTCCCTTCTTCAACGACTTGCAGCCCGTCGAGGTCTATATTCCGTTTTTCCAGATACTTCATTTCCTTGCGCGGGAAATCTCCTCCGACAACCGCAACCAAGCGTACCGGCGCTGAAAAGTACGCCGCCGCAAGCGCAATATAAACTGCCGAACCTCCCAAGGCTTCCTCTACCTTACCGAATGGTGTTTCAACCGAATCGAGTGCGACCGAACCGACGACAAGTATGCCCAAGAAATTGACCTTTCGTATTATCGTTCGTTATGAGCTTTCGTATTGCGAAAAATCTTTGATTTCAGCCAGTCTGCCGTCTTCCATATCGCCCACGATGTTTGTATGTGTATGCGTGACGGCATTTTTTTGCCCGCGCCACACAAGCCGCTCGATGGCACCATCATACGTGAGCCATGCGTACTCCTGATGCTCGTCAGAAAGCTTCGGCTCGTCGTCCTCTTTCACCTGCGCGGCACATACCGGAGTGAGATTGACATGGTCCGACGCCGCGCTGTAAAAGGTGTCAACATACGGCGTCACCCACAAACGCTGCGGACGAAAACCGGTTTCTTCGCGCAGCTCACGCAATGCCGCGGCAACCGTGTGTTCGCTTTCTTCAAGCATGCCGGTGACAATCTGCCACACGCCGGGATACAGCGTTTCCTCTGCCGACCGTTTCAACACTAGGTACAACGGCTGTTGTCGAACATATTTAAAAACGCATACCTCAACAACGCGCGAAGAAACGTGTGCCATGAGACTAGTGCTGCATCAAAAAAAACTCGTGGGTTTAGATGAAGGAAACCCCCTGCTCACTACGAAACGCTCGCGTCCCCCTTGGGTAGGGGGACAAAAAGGTTTACGCATCGCTTTTCCCCTCCTAACCAAGGAGGGGTGTCCCGACGTTTTTTGTCGGGACGGGGTGGTTACCTTTATTCCTAGTTCAAACATTGCATTATTTCTTTGAAATGGCGCTAGTGGTACTGGAAACCCAGCGTCACCGCGAACCCGGATGGGTTCACGACATAATTATACCCGCCGGGGAGGCCGTCTTCTTCCTTCGCAGCGAAGTACACTCGCGGCTCAAGAAAAATCTGCCCAATGAGCACGCGGAAAAATACCGTAGCGAAGAGATTGCCGCCGTTCTTGGATTCACTACGATTCGCCAACGGATTGAATATCCCTCCGCCCTCCGAGTACTCAACGCTATAAAAATACAAGTAGTACCCAAGACCAGCTCCAATGTAACCCCGCGAATCCGCGTCGCCAACGTTGAACACCTGGTATCCGACATTTGCATGCAGCGGAATCAAAAACATCGCCTGGGAATATCCCGAAGGCGGCGCATTTTTATAAATGTTGAACGTTTGCTTGAGGTACAATTCTGCCGCGCCGCTGATGAAAAAATCATAGTGAATAAATTCCGTGATCCCATCAACTCCGAACATCAGGCCGTTGTTCAGCCCATCGCTCGGTTTATAGATGCCGAACTTGCCGCTGTAATACTGCCGCAAGTTTGTGCTCTTGGGTTGCTCGTCTTTTTTCGCCTGCGCAAGCAAGATAACGGGCAACGCCAGAAATGTCAGCGTTAGCAGAAATCTTCTCATAGGTACCTCCTCCTCGGTTAGTGAATGGAATTAGACAAGCCACCGGATGGCGATGAAACCCAAAACTCCCAACGCCACAAATCCGACGGTAAACGCTTCAAGATACTTATCGATCAAAGCTTTTATGCTGGGTCCGAATGCATAGAATAACGCTGCGACCAAAAAAAATCGTGCCGGCCTGCTGAGCGCCGAAGCTGCGACAAGTGTCGCAAACGGAACTTCAAACGCGCCCGCCGCGATGGTAAACACCTTATACGGGATTGGAGTAAAGCCGGCAATCGCGATCGCAGCAAACGCATTTTCCTGATAAAGCTGACGAACCGCTAAATATTGTTGCTCCAAGCCGTAGAATTCGATAATCGGGCGGCCGACTAAATCGTAGAATTCCAATCCGATAAAATACCCAAACATTCCTCCCAGAACAGAGCCAACCGAACATACGAGCGCATAACGGAACGATTTCTTCGGAAACGACACTGCCAGTGCAATCAACAATACATCGGGCGGAATCGGGAAAAAGGATGATTCAATAAAAGCGATGCCAAAGAGTGACCAATTAGCGCCGGGCTTTTGCGCAAAACCTTCCACCCACGCTTTGAGATTTCTAAGCCAAACCGATATCCTACGCAATCAAGTCCTTTCAAAAAGTCAAAAAATTTCAACACCAAGACACAAAGGCACGAAGAACACTATTACTCAGATAAAAAAAACTTCATACGGGTAATCAAACACAATGTAACGGGTAGGACAGACCTGCCTGCCGGCAGGCAGGCATTTGCCAAAGGCATCCCTTCGGGGCTTGTCTGTCCTACGAAAAGCTTAAACCCTATTCTTTACTTGGTGCCTTCGTGTCTTTTTGGTAACAATGTAATATACGCTGATTTTCCAGAAATGAAAAGAACATCCTCACAAAACGAGTACTTTTTACTCTCTCGTCTGCTCATCCTGCCAACCCCGTCACATCGCCGGCGCTTTTCGCAGCCCTCACCGCGCGGCGAATGGCCTCTGCAGTCACGCTCGCCGCAATTTCCGCGACAAGGTCGAAATCCGCTTTCACCGCGCCGCAGGAAAGCGCAAACGTCGCGTCGCCGTCATATGACGTATGAGCAGGCACAATCGCGCGAGCCATGCCGTCGTGCATACGCTGTGCGATACGATGCAATTCGATTTTGCCGAAATCCGCGTTCGTCGCCGCAACAACAAGCGTCGTGTTGGTATTCGCGATAACCTTTCCCGCTGCAAACGAGCGTAGCGGGTCGGACTCGCCTGCGAATTTCCCATTCTCTGACCTCGCACCGGCGAGAATTCTTCCATCCTCGCCGATAATATCTCCGACTGCATTAACCACTGCAACTGCTCCAACAATTATATCGCCTACAGTTTTCGACGCTCCGCCAAAGCCGCCTTTCATCCTCGTGTCCATTCCTTTCCACTTCCCCACCGTCGCCCCTGTGCCTGCACCAATATTTCCCTCCTCACTTGGGGCACTTGTAGCATTCTCGCACGCGGCGTATCCCGCGTTCGCATCGGGACGCACCGTACCGTCGCCTATGTTTAAATCAAATATCACCGCCCCGGGCACAATGGGCACTTTAGCCCAGGGAGTTTCGTAACCGATATTGTGCTCTGAAAGCCATTTCATCACTCCATCCGCGGCGCTTAAGCCGAACGCACTCCCGCCTGTCAAGAGGATCGCATGCACCTCCTGCATCTTTTTCTCCGGCGAGAGCAACTCTAGTTCGCGGCTGCCCGGCGAAGCTCCGCGCACTTCATAGCTTGCACGCGTCTTGGGCGGACAAAGTATCACCGTGCACCCTGTGAGCGCCGTCCTGTCTGTGTAATGACCGATTTTAAATCCCGAGACGGCTGTAATCATAAGAAAATTATGTGTGGGAGTTCAATATATCGAACCCCTACATCTCAAATTATATGTTTCTCATATGCGCCAGCACTATTCCACACGCAACACCGACATTCAGCGACTCTGCCGAGCCATATCGTGGAATGCTCAACACCACATCGGAAGCCGCACGGACATCCTCACTCACACCATGTGCCTCACTTCCGAAAACCAGAACTGCTGGCTTTTTCAGTGAGCCATTCGTGTAGTTCTCTTTCCCATCGCCTGAAAGCGTCGCGACAAAATATCCCGCCCGTCGAAATTGCGCGAGCGCGGACTTTAGATCGACATCTTCTACCATCGGCAAATGAAAAATTGAGCCGGCCGTAGAGCGCAATACCTTCTCGTTATACAATTCAACGTTCCCTTTGCTCAACAGCACAGTGTCAACACCAAACCAGTCGCAACTCCTAATAATCGAGCCGAGATTGCCGGGGTCGCTCACTGCATCCAATGCGACCACAAGCGAAGGTTTACCGTCCAGCACATTCTCTATACTATACTCATGCTGCCGCACAACCGCAACAACGCCTTGAGAATGCACCGTGCTCGAAATTTGCGTTAACTCTTTTTCGGAGATTCCTTTAACGGGAATCGATTTCTTCCTCGCATTGGCGAGGGTTTTATTCTCTTCCGGATTTCTATGCGCCGTAGAGACTGCTATCATCTCCACAACGAAGTCCGACCCGACCGCTTCTGCCAGCGGCCGCCAGCCTTCGAGGAGAAATTTCCTCTCCTGCTCACGATATTTTTTCTGCGTGAGAGAGCGAAGATATTTTATTTCAGATTTTGTCAGGCGCATAATTCAGCGTGCTTTATCTTTTCCCCTCCTTGCTCAAGGAGGGGTGTCCCGATCCTTTGTATCGGGACGGGGTGGTTGACCCTTTGTTATTCTTGATATTCGCCCCATATGGATCGTAGAGCGTCTGATATTTCACCAATAGTAGCATAAGATTCAACCGCAGACAATATGTACGGTATCAAATTCTCTTTCGTTCCAGCTGCCTTTTTAATTGCTTCTAATTTCTGCGTAACGAGATTTGTATCTCTCTTCTTCCGTACAGTCATCAGTCTGTCGATTTGTTTTACGCGCAGGCTTTCGTCAATGTGCAACAGCTCTGGCTGTTCCTCATCGGAGTCCTGGAACTGGTTCACGCCCACGATAATCTTCTCCTTCTTCTCTATCGCCATCTGATACTCATACGCGCTCTGGGCGATCTGCGTTTGGTAATACTGCTGCTCAATGGCTCGCACAGCGCCGCCCATCTCATCGATTTTCTTGATATAATCCCACGCCTTGGCTTCAATCTCATCACAAAGCGCTTCGACAAAATACGAGCCGCCGAGCGGGTCGATGGTATTTATCACTCCCGATTCATACGCAATCACTTGCTGCGTGCGAAGGGCGAGCCGGGCGGATTGCTCCGTCGGTAATGCGAGAGCCTCATCGCGCGCGTTGGTATGAAGCGACTGTCCGCCACCCAACACTGCTGCAAGTGCCTGCAGGGTCACTCGCACCACATTGTTGTCGATTTGTTGAGCAGTGAGTGTCGAACCGCCCGTCTGCGCGTGGAAGCGCAGTTTCATTGAATCGGGATTCTTCGCGCCGAACCGCTCCCTCATAATCTTTGCCCAAATGCGCCGCGCGACGCGGAATTTCGCAATCTCCTCGAAAAAATTATTATGCGCATTGAAAAAGAACGAGAGCTGCCCCCCAAACGTATCTACATTCAGCCCTGCATCAATCGCCGCTTGCACGTAGGCGATGGCATTCGAGAGTGTAAACGCCACCTCCTGCACTGCCGTCGAACCCGCCTCGCGAATATGGTAGCCGCTGATAGAAATCGTGTTCCACTTCGGCAAGTTCTGGCTGCACCATTGGAACGTATCCGTCACCAGCCGCATCGACGGTCCCGGCGGATAAATATGCGTGCCGCGCGCGATGTATTCTTTTAAAATGTCATTCTGCACTGTGCCGGAGATGTTTTTGAGATTTGCACCCTGTTTCCTCGCCACAGCGACATACAGACATAACAATATTGCCGCCGTTGCGTTAATCGTCATCGAAGTTGTAACCTTCTCGAGCTGAATCCCCTCAAAGAGCATCTCCAGATCCGCCAGCGAATCGATGGCGACCCCTACCTTCCCCACCTCACCCTCTGCCACCGGGTGGTCGGAGTCGTACCCCATCTGCGTCGGTAAGTCGAACGCTACCGAAAGCCCAGTGGTGCCCTGCGAGATTAAAAAACGATAGCGCTTGTTCGATTCCTCCGCAGTGCCGAATCCCGCGTACTGTCGCATAGTCCACAATCGACTTCGGTACATCGTCGGGTAAATCCCTCGCGTATACGGATACTCGCCCGGAAATCCCAACTTCTCCGTGTATTCGCCGTCGCGCGGCACGTAGAGTCGCTCGACCTCAATGTGCGAGTCGGTCTCAAACTTCCCCTGCCGCTCACTCACCTTTTTGAGCGTCGGCTCAACCAGCTCCTTTTCCCACCGGGATTTTTCTTTGTCAATATTGTTTTTCACTCAACGATTCCCTTGTTCCACTATTCCATCACTCCATCACCCGTTACGCAACTGCTTAACTACTCCATACTCAACTACTCCCCACCCCTCCAATCAACAACCCCCCACATCTTACCATCGCTCTCCAACACAATCGCGCCTTCTTTGTCTGTGCGATGGATCTCAACTCCGCGTTGCCGCAACGTCTTCAGCACTTCAGGCGACGGGTGGTTGAACTTGTTGTTCTTCCCAACCGATATGACCGCCACCTCCGGCTGAATGGCGCCTATAAACTCTGCGCTTGAGCTTGTGATGCTTCCGTGATGCCCCACCTTCAACACCGAACTGCTTAGTGTCCCGCCGTACCGTCCTAGCAATTTTGCTTCGACGCTTTTTTCCGCGTCGCCAACCAGCAACAGTTCGCACGAGCTGAATATAAGTTTAACAACTAATGACGCATTATTCAAACTCTCAGCGCTATCCTGTTGAAAGAATGGGTGGAGGACATACAGTCGTATGAATTCATCAATGTTGATGCGGTCTCCCACCTCATACCGAGCAACGGGAATGCCATATTCCACGGCTTTTTGATGGATTTGATTGTACGTATAACTCTCTCCCGCCACCGTCGGCTCCACGAGTTGTCGTACATTGAAATGATCGAGAAGGTACGGTACTCCTCCAATGTGATCGCTGTGCGGATGCGATATGATAAGTGCGTCCAGTGTGCCGATACCTTTATACTGAAGCAACGGAGCAATTGTCCGCTCTCCCGAATCAAACGTATCCGACCTGCTCCCTGCGTCAAGCAGTACATTTTTGCCTGAAGGAAATTCAATGAGAATCGCATCGCCCTGCCATACGTCAATAAAAGTTATCCGGAGCTTCGCTTCCTCCGCGCGCAAAACGGAGGAATACACAACGGCGTTTCCAATAACAAGAGCAGCAATCAAAAATATTTTTATGAGCGCACGATTCCTAAAGTGTACAGCGCCAATGACCCCCGCATAGTACAAAAACGGGAATGAAGCATCCAACCGCGCCGTGCTTACCGAGGCAATCGGCATGCCCGCCGCGAACTTGACAATTTCGAGTAGCCATGAAACGAAAAGGTCGTTCACCGCTGCGTAATTCTGCGCGAACCATGTCGAGAAAGATGAGAAGACGAGCGTCGTAAAACCGAGCGTTACATTGACTCCCACAACAGGAACCACAATCACGTTCGCAAGCAGTGAAACAATTGATACGCGGTCAAAGTAATATGCCGTGAACGGCAGCGTGCCGATCTGCGCCGCCAAGGACACGATAAACAGTTGCAGCGCCCACTTGACAACCTTCGGTCGTTGCAACCACACTGGGAGCAACTGCGTAGCCCTCATCAGTATCGGATAAAAATATACAATGGAAAGAACAGCGGCAAATGACAACTGAAACCCCACATTGAACAAATTATTGCTGTTCCACACCAACAAAATAAGCGCCGCAACACTGAGCGATTGATAGATGTCAACCTTTCGCTCAACGATAAGGCCTATTAAAATGACAATCGCCATGATGGTCGCCCGCACAACCGACGGCGGCGCGCCGACAAGCAGCATATAGAAGAATAGTCCGGCGATAGTGCAGAATACAATCAATCTCCTCGGTAACCGGATCAACCCAAATACTCCGTAGAAAACGATGGCGATGACTCCGACGTGCAAACCGGATACGGCAAGCACGTGGATTGTTCCCGTCTCCACAAACGATTGCCTGACTTCGTCTGGCAGCTTACTCCGGTCGGCAAGCAATATCCCTCGCAGGAATGCCGCCGCTTGTTCGCTGTGCAGGCTATCAACCTGGTTAAGTAAATGTGAACGAAGCCTACCGGGTAAAACACGCCACGAACCTGCTCCTCCTTCAGTAACTCGCACTATGCCTGTATCTCTGACCGCCACCACGCCATGCACACCGTTGAGCTCAAGGTAGCGCCCATAATCGAACTCCCCGGGATTTCGTTGCTGAGGATAATCGTCAATCACGCCTCTGCCATACACGACGGCGCCAAACTTCACATTCTCAAGCATTTCGCCATACACTGCCGGCTTGCCGTACACCAGCACCCTTCTCTCGATGGATTGCAGCACCCCCGCTCTCGACAATCGTTCCAGCGAAAGCACGAACTGCACTCTATTTTGCTTGATCGAAGGCTCTTCGACTATTTTTCCTTCAAACACAACTTGTTCGCGTTCTTCGACAGGAATAAGTTTCTTGGCAGTAAAATCATCTCTTTGAAATAACTGTAAACACACTCCCAGCGAAACGACAACGAGAGCAAGAACAGCACCATGGATACCCAACTGAGAGAACCTGTAAGCAAGGATCACTCCGGAGACAAAGAGCGCCGCCGCAACGACAAAAACTGCCGCGGCATCGGGCTGAACATACCGCCCAAATAGAATACCCACACAAAGCAACAGCGCGAACCGTAAGGCAGGTCGTCTGGAAAATACCGTCGTTCGTTGTTCCTGAGAGGCAGTCATAATTCAGGCGTACTTATTTTGGCTATACGCATCCGCGTTTTTTCAAAGATATTCTAAAATTCGAGTTGACAAACGCTTTTTCTCGATATATATTGGTATTCATTAAAATTACATTATTGTAAATATTACAAAATTCGTAGGGGCGTTCAATTGAACGCCCACGCATCATTACAAAATTTGTACAATCTTTTTACAAAAATTGTACAAACAAATTACAAATCTTGTATTGCGGAACGCGTTTGCCTGATATATATTAGGTGAAATTATCGGTAGGGGCGACGGCCTGCCTGCAGGCAGGGCCCGTCGCCCTTACGCTGATATCATTGTTTCCTGAGATTCCGAAGGTGTATGGCCTTGGCAGCCTCCCGACAAGTTCGAGGCGTATCTGCGGTCGCTCCGCAGAAGGCTCCAAGGTGAATCGCTGAACACACAATAGCTGTTCAAAGCCAAGAAAAAATGTCAGCCTCGCGCCTCGTCACCCGTGCTGCGGGTACCAAACGGGCTGATGCGTCAATTTGGTGAAGGCGAGGATGTATATCCTCACCTACATCAACGACGGCTCCACCGGACGAAACAGCCGTACCGGTCGAGCGCTATAGGGCACGTCCCGCATCGGCAACGCGGGAACACCTTCGGTTCTTAGGAGCTTTTTAGAATAACGGAGAATCAAAAAAAGAAAACAGAATACACAAGAAACATATCGCCCTATCAACCGTCAATACGCTCTGAAGTCAAAAAATTCAGAACGATGAAACAGGATTAGTGTTTCCTTTTCAACTGGGAACAGGAAACTGGCAACTCGAAACTGTGCTTCATCCCAGGATCTCAAGTATTGCCGGCGTTACATGCGTCAAGTTCTTTACGCGCTTCACAAATTCTTTGCGCGCCTTCCCAATGGCAATACACGGTACGGGGTTGCGCGTGTGTGACTTTGTCGAAAGGTCTTCGATATTTCCGTGGTCACTGATCATCGCAATGAGTGTCGTGTCCAAATCAACCGTTTCAATCAAGCCTCCGAGGAACTCATCGAACCTTTCCAGCACATTGACAGCTTTCGACATCTCCCTGCTATGCCCCGCATGGTCGGTCAACCAATACTCAAACAGTGTAAAATCGTGCCGGCTCGCAATTTCCGCTAGATGTTTGCCGGCTTCGCGCGAAGTAATCGGTTCAATATCCGGGTGGCCTAATTCAGCCCAGCGCTCGCGGACAAAATCCGCAGAGACGGCTTTGTTTGCTTTCAAGATGTCGGCAGTCAACAACGGAGTATTTGACATCATGCACGAAAGCGTGGTCACGGTCAGTCGTCGTGTGCCGGATTCGGTGTACTCAAAAAATTTCTTCGGGAACGCATTAGCAAAGCACACTGATTTCTCCTGTGCTTTCAATTGCCTGAAGATGTTTTTTTCGTATATCGTCTGCCTCAGTGCTGTGGGCGGGTAGGGACCAAAATGCTTCTTGATGAGTTTCGGTGCATTGACGCCCGTGAAAATCGCCGTTTGTCCCGTTCCGCTTTGCGGCAATCCCTCCACGCCCAGCGTGGCATTGGCTGGTGAGAGTTCTGCAAGTTGAGTGGAAATCCGTTTTCGCCGAAGACTGAATAGCTCCACGCCCAACAACGATTGCAATTCTGGGAGTTTAGCTTGGAAGATGGGGTTGATAGCAGGGTCGGGTTTACCGATACCGACGCCGTCAAGGAAAAGGAGGATGATCTTCACGTTGCGTCCCGGTCGGTGCGAGTTTTGCTTTCCAGCAGGAGGGTTACCGGACCGTCGTTGACAAGCACAACATCCATCATCGCCCTGAATACTCCGGACGCGACACGTCCCGAGCCGAGGACGCCCCGGAGATGGTTTGTAAATTCGTCATACAATCGCTCAGCGTCCTGAGGCGGCGCGGCTTCCGCGTAACTGGGGCGATTGCCCTTTCGCGTGTCACCGTAGAGTGTGAATTGAGAAACAACCATCACAGAACCGCCGGCGTCGCGCACAGAAAGGTTCATTTTACCGTCCGTATCATCGAAGATGCGGAGATTGAGACAACGCTCGGCAAGATATTGTGCGTCGGTGGAGGTGTCGCCTTGCTTCACGCCAAGGAGGATCAGCATTCCGGCGCCGATTTCACTGTGCAGCGAACCGTTAATCGTTACCGAACAGCGTTTAACTCGTTGCACTAATGCGCGCATAAAAAACTATAAGGAGCTTAGGTAGCCGCAGGCTTTGCGCTTTTTGCACCCCGCTTTTGTTTTGCGGGGCAGCCTGTGAAAATTAATTTACCGGCACGAGGTTGCGAACACGAGCACGGCACGAGCCGACCACTACGCGCTCCATGCCTTGCAAATCGTGAGCGGAGGAAAGGTCGTAAAAGCCTCCTTCGTGCATCATGGAAAGCACGGTAAAAGCCATGTCATCGCCGACTTCAAATAGCGCGGTGCCTCCCTCGTTGAGCACGTAGGGAGCGATTTCAATCAGCCGGCGGTACAACTCATAGCCATCCGCCCCATCGGAGGTCGCCTCGCGTGGTTCATAGTCGCGAACTTCTGGACGCAGGAACTCCCATTCATTAATTGAGACGTATGGAGGATTGCTGACGATAATATCGAACCGCCGCCGCAATAACTGGTCAACAGGCTCATATACATCCATGTGCTGAAGGATGACGCGCTCCTCAACGCCGTGGTTGACGACGTTCTGTCTGGCGACCTCGAGCGCCTGCGCGCTGTTGTCAATGCTGGTAACGATGGAACTTTTGACAAACTTCGCTATACTGACGGCGACGTTCCCACTCCCCGTCCCGATTTCAAGGACGGAGATCATGTTGTTCTCAGTCAAAGTATTACAACGGAACACCGCCTGCTCCACAAGTGTCTCCGTTTCCGGGCGAGGGATGAGTACGCGACGGTCAACTGCAAACTGCAGGCCCATAAAATGCGCCGAGCCAAGAATATACTGTACTGGTTCAAATGCAAGCCGTCGCTTGAGGAGAGCGCGGAACGCGGCGATCTCTTCTGTCGAGAGGGGTTTGTCAACGTTCGTGTAGAGTTCGATGCGCTGGCAGTGCAACGCATGCGCAAGCAGCAGCTCGACGTTCAGCCTTGGTTCGGGAAAATCTTTTTTCTGCAGGTAATCGATCGCCTGCTTCATCAGCGCGCGAAGCCTCCAGACTCGTTTCAGCGACCGCGGCATTATTTTCGTTTGCCCTTCTGCTTCTTGCCGGCTGTTGACTTAGACGGCTTTGATTTCTTTTTTGCCGAAGGAGCTTTTGCAGGCTTCATTGCTTTCTTTCGGGGTTTCTTCTCACCGGGAGGGCCTTCGTCGTGGTCAACCGGCTCGCGGAGCGCAGGCTCATCGGGTTCTTCCGGCATCTCTTCGGCAAGCTCTTCCGAAATCTCCGCGTTCCTCAAACGCACGCGGTCCTCGGAGTAGAAGCTCATGCGTTCCATCTCGGCGGAGTACTCTTCGTCGTCTTCGTCGTACGCAGGCTCGACGTACTCGTCGCCCAGCTCCTCGCCCGCCTGGATGAACTCGAAGCGCTCGTCCGCTTCCAGTAGCGCGCTGAAGTGAATCAACGGCGGCACTTCAAACCGCTGCAGCTGGCCGAGTTTGGAGACTTCGAGCCAGACTTCTTTGACGGGGACGACAACGTCCTTGTGCGTGGCGAGCGTACGCTCTGCTTCAAGCAGCGAGCGCCCGTACATCGTTAGTTCACTTGTTGCTTTTGCCATAGTTATGTGAGTTTTGCAGAATGTATATCAATTTACAGCAAACCGCAAGTTCAGGAAACACTCAATTTGGGAAGGCAGTGTGTTGTCCCTGTGGGAGCACACGTCGCCTCCGCTCGATAATATGCAACCCGATCACGTCAGCCCTGAGCCTGTCGAAGGTCTGCCATTCAGTTTTTGCTCTAGATATAAGTACTAACAATCCAAAAAATAAAAAAGGTCGCCAGAGGCGACCGGGGACGTGTACGTAACAATGCTATTTCTTCTTCATTTTGTCGGCGAACAATTGCGCTACTTTCTCAATATCGTAGCCGACTTTCGGCAGGTACACGCCATGATGTTTTTCCACCATGCCCTTCAGCGTATCGTACGCATCGGCACTACAGAAAAAAATCGGCGTGCCGCGGTTGGCGCCCTCGCGTCTCGCCAACTGCAGCAGCGCAATGCCCGGCAAGTGTCCCTTCAAGTTGTCATCCTTAAAATCGTTATCAAGGATCACCAAATTAAAGGATTCACCCTTCAACTTTTGCCAGGTCTCAACGCTTGTCGCCGTCTCCACAATTTCAATTTCGTCTTCCACGATTGCGCTTGTGACTTCCAGCGCAAAGCCGTGCGACCTCCGTTGTCCTTCGTCGTCGTCTGCTACAAGTACTTTCAGTGCCATTCCTACCGATGTGGTTGGTGTAATTTCTACCGCCCAAACATAAATATTTTTCTATGGAAAAACAACAACAGAGACGACTATTCCGTCGCCGGAATCCTCATTCCTAGCAATAAACACACTGGTTTACTATCGCCGAAGTATTCCAATAAATTTTCATTCTTGCGAATGTGCTTGCGACGGCATTTTTTCATAGACCGTCTTGCCGCCGAGGATCGTAAGCACTACGGCTATGTGCGGAATTTGCCGCGCCGGAACATTCATAATATCATCAGACAGGACTATGAAATCTGCCAATTTCCCGGCTTCGAGAGAACCCTTGAGGTCCTCTTCGAACGACGCGTACGCCGCCCACGAAGTGAACGACCGAAGCGCTTCTTCTCGTGTCATTTTTTGCGAAGCATACCAGCCATCTGCGAACTGCGCCGGGTCCGTTATCCCTTCGCGTGAGAGTTGGAAGTACTTTCGAATGTCATCCGCATCGTGCGGACGGCCTTCCGCATCTCGTCGTGTCACTGCGGCATAAATGCCGAGCATCGGATTCGGATGCTCGACGGGAAAGTCGGAACCACCGGGAATAACAACACCGGACTCGAGCAACGAACGCCACGCATACGCACCGCGCACTCGCTGCGGACCGAGCCGCGCCTCCGCCCAATACATATCAGACGTGCAGTGTGTCTGTTGCATGCTGGGAATAACATTCAGCTCTTTGAAGCGTGGAATATCGTTCGGATGCAACACCTGCGCGTGCTCAACGCGAAGCCGTGCATCCGATTGCGGATTTTCGTTCAACGCCGCTTCGTAGGTATTCAGCACCAGGTTGTTGCCGCGATCCCCGATGGCGTGCGTGCATACTTGGAAACCATGTGCAATGGCTTCATCAACAGTCTTGCGGAATACTTCCTCTGTTGTCAACGTCAGCCCGCGGTTGCCGGGGTCATCGCTATATGGTTCTATCAGTGCCGCGCCGCGCGAACCGAGCGCGCCGTCCATGTACATCTTAATCGCTCGCACCGATAACTGATGGTCGCCATAGCTATGCAACGGGCCTTTCTGCAAATATTCGTTCCATGTCTCGCCCACTCCACCGATCGCGGCGTACACACGAATCGGGAGTTGTTGGCTGTCGATCATCTTTTGATACACCGCTATTTCTTCACTATCAACGCCCATATCATGGACAGACGTGAGTCCCAAACTGGCGCATTCTTGCGCCGCTATCGAAGCGGCTTCTATCAACTCCTCTTCGCTCAGCGGAGGCAGATGTTGTCTGATAAGCTGCATTGCTTCATCAATGAATACTCCCGTCGGGTTCCCGGCTGCGTCGCGATGGATTTTTCCGCCGGGTGGGTCCGCGGTTTCAGACGTTACCCCGGCGATTTCCAGCGCGCGGGAGTTCACCCAAATCGCATGGCCGTCGACGCGCGTCAAGACAACGGGATTATCCGGCGCAACGCGATCAAGCGAAGCACGCGTGGGAAAGTGGCGAGACGCCCAATCGTTCTGGTCCCAGCCCCTGCCGCGAACCCAAACGTCGGTGTTCTCGACCTGCCTCACTCGCGCTTCTACCCGTTCGGCTGCGTCTCGCTCAGATTGAGAGCCAACCAAATCGACAGTCAACCGCGCAACACCGAGGCTGACCACGTGCGCGTGCGCATCGATGAGACCCGGGATAACTGTCTTCCCTCCAAGGTCGACAACAGCATTAGGGCGGTACTTCTTCTCAAGATCTTCACGTTGTCCAACACCGGCTATGCGGCTGCCGCTGACAGCAAGCGCGTTCGCCGTGCTGTTGTCTTCGTCAAGCGTATAAATCTTCGCGTTGACGTACAGTGTATCGACTTGTTGAGGGACCAGTTGCATATAAATGAGAAGGCTAATTACTGCCAAGCCAAGGAAGATGAGGAAAAATTTCAGTTGTGGGTGCATAATCTTTAGTGTTTACTCTGGAGGAATCTATCGCCGATTTTTAATTGGTCTAAAATCTGGCGACCAGAGACTTTAGACCTGAGATTTTAAACTTACATCATTCAACAATCTTTGCAAATCCGCGCTTCGATAAATCGCGGTAAATCACTCCGGCAGAGGCAAGCCCAACAACAATAAATATGAGCCCAGAACTGGTGTCACCGAGAATCAACTTGCCGACTCCGAATAACATAGAATACACGAGGATAATTCCGGCAATCCAATCTATCAATAACCGTAAATACGCTGAATCGCCCTGGACTTCCGGCAACGATGCGGCGATGCGTTTCCATCCTGCACCTCCGGGATGAACGCGGCGGTAAAAGTTCTTGAGCGTTTCGTCATCCGTCGGCTTCGTCATGAATGTTACAATAAGCCAAATGACGGTCGTCGAGGAAACAATATAATAGAGGGAATCCGGAAATTGAATACCGGCGATATAACGCACAATATAAAATACCATCAGCGGCGCTACCATAGCGGAAATCTCACTCCATGCGTTTACGCGCCACCAGAACCACCGGAGTATCAGTACAAGGCCAAGCCCTGCGCTGGCTTCGAGTATAAACTCCCAAGCCTGTTTTATTGACTCCAGTTGAAATGTGATAATGACAGAGCAAACCATAATCAACATTGTCGCTAAGCGCGAAACATTAACAAGCTGTTGTTGGTGTGAGTTTGGTCGTATAAAGCGTTTATAAAAATCATTAATAATATAAGAAGTGCCCCAATTCAGCTGTGTGGCAATGGTGGACATATACGCTGCAAAAAACGATGCAACAAGCATACCTTTTAACCCGGAAGGTAAAAAATCGCGCATCGCATATACATATCCGAGTCGCTTATTTTTAAAATCGAGTTCGGGATACAGTACCAGAGTCACCAAACCTACGATAATCCATGGCCAGGGACGCACACAATAATGCGCTACAGTAAACCAAAGCGTTGCAAAGAGCGAATGTTTTTCGTCTTTTGCAGACATCATCCTCTGCGCTATGTAACCGCCGCCCCCGGGTTCTGCTCCCGGATACCAAGACGACCACCATTGGACGCCTATAAACGCGAGGAATGCACTTACAGTCATTGCCAAAGCTCCAACGACGCCTTGTGGACTGCCTGTTTCACCTACTGTCGGAGTAAATTGCAATGCCCATTCGGGCAGCTTCTCTCGCAAGCCCGCGATGCCTCCGACTTCGGGCAAGTCCAGCACAACAAATGCAAGCACGGTTGTTCCGACCATGGCAAGGAGAAATTGAAATGCATCCGTAACGGCGACACCCCACAACCCGGAGAGCGCCGCGTATACTGCCGTAATGATAAGAGCCGCGCCCACGTACCACATCACCTGCTCGCGGGGGATGTCGAACATCCCTTCGAGCACGGCAGCCATCGCAAGATTCACCCACGCCATGATGATGCAGTTCATGAAGATGCCAAGATAGATCGAGCGAAAGCCTCGGAGGAACGCTGCTGCCTTGCCGGAGTAGCGAAACTCGACAAACTCAACATCAGTCATAATCCCGGCACGACGCCACAAGCGGGCAAAGAAAAACACGGTGAGCATGCCACCTATGGCACCGTTCCACCACAGCCAGTTGCCCGCAATACCATTCTGACCTACCATCTCGGTAACGGCAAGCGGCGTATCGGCGGCAAATGTAGTAGCTACCATCGAGGTGCCCGCAAGCCACCACGGAAGATTTCTGCCGGAAAGGAAGAATTCATTGATGTTGCTACCAGCACGCTTAGTATAATACAGCCCTATGCCGATGCTGGCGGCAAAATAGAGAGCAACGATAATCCAGTCAATGAACTGCATAATGGGAATACCCTAGTCCCGAGAGACTTTTACTCGGAAAGCTTGCCTAATGTATGTGTTGTATCAGGAAATTGCAAAGGTTTTTTCACAAGAAGTGTTTAATTAGGGCTATGACTGGAAACTAGTGCAGTTTCAATTTGTCCCTTTACCTAAGGGGGACGCGGCTCGTTTTTTTAAGTCGCTGGGGGTTTCTCTTAACTAATAACTACAAGATTACTTTTGTGAAGCCGCACTAAAGCCAATGACAATCATGATAAAAATCCTAAAAGTTCTCTTGCTCCTTTCTCTACAAATCCCTATCTTCCCGTCGCTCGAAAACCAATGGCTGGAGTGCACTGACGAAATGACGCTTGACTTACTGGACGAAACCCTCCCCCACATACAAAACCATATTTATCCCAGGAAAATCGCCCTAAACGAGTGGAAATATAAAGACGGCGACGTCCCGGGAGCGGCTGCAGACAAGTTCAACGACAAGTCGTGGAGGTCAGTCCAACTCCCATTCCAATGGGGTGGATACGATAAATTCGCCTGGTTTCGGACCGAGGCAGCCATCCCGCAGGAGTTCTCCGGGCAACCCCTCGCTCTCGTGATCGACCTGCCGGAATCTCTCCTCTACCTCAATGGCAGTGCCTATCAAGGAATCGATGGGACACACCAAGAAGTCTTTCTCACAGCCAAAGCGCGAGGAAATCAAAAATACAGCATCGCAATCCAATCGTATAACGGAAGGAAGGTCGCACCGAGCACATTCCAATTCGCTCATCTCGCCGTTGTGTACGCTCCGGCGAGGTCATTGTATTTCGCTCTCAAAACCCTGCGAGACCTCTCCAACGCGTACGGGAATCAAGCTGTCGAAAGCAAAGATATACGCGAAATTATTCGCCGCACGCTTATTTACTTGAAATATTTCAAGCCCGAAGGAGAAGAGTATCCGAATGCCATCGGTAGAGCGCTTAATTTTCTCCTGGGGGCGTTGGGAACGGAATTTACGACGCAAGTTCCCGGGCTCGCTCATCTGATCGGCAGCTCGCGCCTCTCCCCCGCCTTGCAGTGGACAACGAGAGCGGTGCCTCGAAAAACCGCTCAGACATTCTCCAATGCATTCCGCTTGATGGAAGAATATCCGGAGTTTGTCTTCGGTCAGCCTCAAGCGTACTTGTATTCCACGCTTGAACAACGATTCCCGGACGTGTTTAAAGGAGTTCGGCAACGAGTAACAGAAGGGCGTTGGGAACCCCTCGGCGGCATGTGGGTTGAACCGGACTGCAACATCCCTAACGGCGAATCGCTTGTGCGCCAGATTCTCTATGGGAAGCGGTTCTTTAAACAAGCGTTCGACCGTGATATTGAAGTGGCATGGCTCCCCGGGTCGTATGGCTTCAACGCCAACTTGCCTCAGCTTCTCGCGAAATCCGGCTTTAAGTACATGCTCGCGTCGAAGTTGTTACTAAACGATACGAACCCCTTCCCGTTCAATACGTTTTGGTGGCAGGGACTCGACCGCTCGAAAATCTTAACATACATCCCGCCGATACAGTTCGAGAGCTTAACAACTATTAAAGATTTAAAACGAAGCTGGGACGCCTTTCTCCAAAAGGAAACAACACAGGATTATTTGTTGGCGTACGGCTACGGCGACAACAGAATCGGTCCTTCCAAAGAGCAGTTGGAAGTCCTGCACCTGTTCAAAAACATCCCGGGCTTGCCGAAAACGCGGTCTTCCGCCGCGCTCGAATTTTTCAAACAAGCCGCACTCCAAACACAGGATATCCAAACATGGAACGGCGAGCTCTATCTCGAAAAACATCGTGGCACCTACACAAGCAATGCTCCGGTTAAGAGAAGAAATCGTGAGAGTGAAACACTCCTATACAACGCGGAAATCCTCGCTACACTCACAGCGCTTGCAGGAGCGCCAAAGGGTAAACGGAAATACCCGCACGAGGATATCCAGAATGCATGGAAACGCTTACTCACCCTGCAGGACAGGAATATCCTGACGGGAACTTCAATAGCCGACGCGTATGAGGAAGTCCGGAAGTCGTTTGAAAAGCTTCGCGTCGACACAGAGCGGATGATTTCCCGCTCTGCTGAGGCTCTCACGGACGCAGCGAAACGGAAAGGCAAGGAAGCGCCGTTCGCCATTTTCAACCCGTTGAGCTGGGAGCGAAACGAATACGTGCTTCTCTCATTGAAATCAAACGAAAAGAATTTCACCGTACTAGACGAAAAAGGTTCTGAAATAGAGCATCAAATTGTCGAGAACGCAAAGGGGAAAGTAACGCTGTTGTGTTTCGTGGAACACCTCCTCCCTCTTTCGTTCGCAACGCTAACGGTGTATCCCGGTTCGGGCAAACCGACAAAGACGAACGGCTGGAAAATCAATCAGCGCGCAATTGAAACACCGTTTTATCGAATACGCTTGGACAACAAAGGCGGCATCAGTTCGTTGTATGACAAACAACAGCGACGTGAATTGATCAAATCGAGCCGGCGCGGTAACCTGTTGCAGACATTCATTGATAAACCGAAGCAGTGGGAAGCATGGGATTTGGATCCAGAATACCATTCGAAGCAATCGCATTTGTTGAACGTAAAATCTATCAAAGTAGTGGAGGAAGGCCCGTTGCGCGTTGTAGTGCGTTTTGAATACCGCACAGCGGGACCTACGCGACTCGTACAGGACATGATCCTCTATCATAAGTTGCGCCGCATAGATTTTGCCACACACACCCGTTGGTTCGAAAAGCAAACCCTGCTCAAGGCTTCGTTCCCGTTTGAGATAAAATCGCGCATGCCGACGTACGAAATCCCATTCGGCGCGCTCGAACGAAGCTCGAAACCGACAGCGTCGCAGGACAAGGCAAAGTTTGAAGTCCCGGCACAACGATGGGCCGACCTTTCCGACGCGAAGGGCGGCGTCAGTCTGCTCAATGATTCTAAATACGGCTACAATACCGATGAAACCACTATGCGCTTGAGCCTGCTGCGCTCACCGCATTTCGCCCATCCCCTCGACCCGGCAAAGCTGGCCGATAATAGAGTAAGCGACCAAGGCGAGCACCAATTTACGTACGCTCTGCTCCCGCATGTCGGCGATTGGCGCAAAGGACAAACGGTGAAACACGCACGCGAGCTCAACAGCCCTGTTGTCGTTGTTCCCAACCGAGTCTCGCGCAGGATTCCCCCGCTGGTTTCCGCTTCGCACTCGAATATTATTATCGACTCGATCAAAAAGGCCGAAGATTCCGACGATCTGATCCTTCGCCTCTACGAAACCCACGGCGAACAGCGAGAAACAACGCTTGAATTCGGTTTCTCCATTCAGAAGGCATTCGAATGCGACCTGCTGGAAAACGTCATCAATAATCTGAAGACGTCGAAAACAAAGTTCAAAATTAAGCTAAAGCCGTTTGAGGTCAAGACGCTGAAGGTTGCGGTAAAGCCGCTTCCCGCCCGCTAGTAACTTTTTGATCGCTCATTCGTTTATACTGCCATAACTGCGTTGAATTCGAAACACCCAAACTTACATGAGGAGAATCGTGATGAAACACATTGCCATTGTTACCACTGTTTCGTTGCTCCTAGCCGCCTGCTCCGCGAGCAGGCCACAGGATGCAGGACAACAGCCGTCCGGCCGCCCATCTGCGGGTATCAAACCGTACAGCGAAATTATTACGAAAGAGGCAAAAACCGATTCGGGACTCTTCATTGGCCACCGTATTAAAGACAAACTCTTCTTCGAGATTCCGAAAAAAGAGATCAACAAGGATTTTCTCTTCGTTAGCCGGCAGGCAAAAACCCAGGCGGGGTTTGGGTACGGCGGTGACGAAATCAATAGCCAGGTTGTGCGCTGGGAGTTAAACGGCGAGAAAGTTTTCCTTCGCGCCGTGTACTATGCCGCCGTCGCTGCCGATACACTTCCGGTCGCCGAGGCAGTGCGCAAGGCGAACCTCCCGCCCATCCTAGCCGCGTTCGAGATCAAGGCATTCAACAAAGACAGCTCCACCGTTGTCATCGAAGTAACGGAGCTCTTTACAACAGACATTGCGGAACTAGGAATGGGAAAGGCTCAACGCGAGCGCTTGCGCGTCCGCCGCTTGGATTCTAAGCGCTCATTCGTGGAGTATTCAAAATCGTTCCCGGATAACGTCGAGACGGAAGCGACAATTACATACGAAGCCGGCGGAACCATTCCCGTGGATAATTCACTCTCCACAATTTCTCTGACCATGCACCATTCAATGGTGCGGTTACCCGAGAACAAAATGTCTGCCCGGCTGTACGACGCGCGTGTGGGATTCTTCGGCGTCTCGCAGTACGATTACGGTTACGAAGGTCAACGAGCTGAACAGCGCCGCTTTATCGCGCGATGGCGGCTCGAACCGAAAGACCCTGACGCCATCAAACGCGGCGAATTAAGCGAACCGGTAAAACCGATCGTATTCTACATTGATCGCAGCACTCCGGAAAAATGGAAACCGTGGCTGAAAAAAGGCGTCGATGACTGGCAGGTGGCATTCGAGAAAGCCGGATTCAAAGACGCCATCATGGGCGTGTACGCTCGGAGCGAAGCCGATGACCCGGATTGGAGCTCGGAAGACGCGCGATACTCGACGATCCGCTGGCTGCCCTCTGAGATTCAGAACGCGTACGGCCCGCACATCAGTGACCCCCGCACTGGGGAAATTCTCGACGCGGATATCGGCTTCTTCCACAACGTGATGAACCTTTGCCGCAATTGGTATTTTATCCAAGCGAGCAACGTCGACCCGGACGCAGCCAAACTTCCTTTGCCGGATAGCCTTATGGGCGAGCTGTTACGGTACGTCACCGCGCATGAAGTCGGGCACTCACTCGGCTACCCTCATAACATGAAAGCAACATCGTCCTATCCGGTCGATAGCTTGCGCAGCTGGACCTTCACGTCGCAGTACGGCACTGAAGCGTCGATTATGGACTACGGGCGCTTCAATTATATCGCTCAGCCCGGCGACAAAGTCCGTACAATTCCGATGATCGGACCATACGATAAATTTGTGACCGAATGGGGATATAAGCCGATTCTCGGTGCAAAAAACCCCGACGAGGAAAAAGCAGAGCTACAACGAATCGCCGCGCGTCAGGAAACCGAGCCGTACTTGCGCTTCGGCAACGCCGATGGAATCGACCCGACTGCGCAAACAGAAGATTTGGGCGATGATCCCATTAAAGCTACTGCATACGGGTTGAAAAACCTCGTGCGTGTAACCGACCGTCTTATCCAAGCGACAACGATCTCTGGCGAAAACTATGACAATCTACGCGAAATGTATGGGCAGGTATTCGGACAGCGCAACCGCGAGCTTGGACACGTCGC
>JAKEEG010000037.1 GCA_022616555.1 Ignavibacteriota bacterium
AAACGCTCGACGACATTATCCGTCTGACCAGTATAGTAAGCGCCTTTTTTGTCACTCTGTAGTATATAACCAAAGTAACTCATTCAATGCGTTACCACTTCTATTTCGTCGGGACGGCGGGATTTGAACCCGCGACCCCTTGCACCCCAAGCAAGTGCGCTACCGGGCTGCGCCACGTCCCGAAACAGTATTTTCTTTTCGAATTTTAAATGTTCAATAAACGTTATCTACACCCCAAGTCCCAAGGGGATCCCTTTGGCGAAGCCATACCTTCGGGACGGGGCAAGTGCGCTACCGGGTCCCGTCCCGAACAAAGTTCGGGACGAGGATTCTCGTTCCGCTCAAAGAGCGGAACGGAACTGCGCCACGTTCCGAAAAAACTTACGACATCTTGGCTAACAAATCTTCGAGGAACGTTTTTACTTCAACCATCTCCGCTTTAATATCTTCGTCCTGTATTCGTTTCTTGGGAGGAACGTTGAGCAACAACAGCTGCTCGCCTTCCTCCGGCTCGGGCACGTAATCCTCCAGCACCTTTTTTGCACCCTCGATGGTGTACTTCTCATCGCGTAAGAGCTTCTTAATATGCAGAATAAGCTTGATGTCTTTATTCGTATAGATGCGATTTCCAGCACGGTTCTTTGCCGGCTTGAGCTGGGGAAATTCCGATTCCCAATACCGCAGCACATATTGCTCCAACTCGGTAATTTTACTTACCTCGCTGATCGAATAATACAGCTTTTTAATCCCGACATGTTTCATAGGGACTCCGTCGCCAGTAAGTAGCCAGATGAGTTGCCCAGTGTGATGGCTCTAGAATGCATTGCATAACAAAGTACGAAAAACGTGCCAGAGTTGCAATGAAGCGGGCGGTGGAGAGCAAAATAGGCGCTCCATTGGGCTTGTTCTTGCGTTTCCGCGCAAATTTAGGTATCTTAACAATAATACAGAAGCCTGTTATCGTCATAACAGGCTTTTCGTATCTACATGGTGGCCATAGTTCAGTTGGTTAGAACGCCAGGTTGTGGCCCTGGAGGTCGTGGGTTCAAATCCCACTGGTCACCCGAGTAATACGGTGTCGTGCCTGCCTGCCGGTAGGCAGGGGTTCTCCCGAAGTGATTCTGCCATAGGCATTCCTACAGAACTTCGGAAAAACCCCACTGGTCACTCAAATGTGGATTGCTGTACAGCACATTCCGCACTCTACATTCAGTATTCCGAATTCAATACACCGCCCCCATCGTCTAGAGGCCTAGGACACGAGCTTTTCAAGCTTGGAACACGAGTTCGAATCTCGTTGGGGGCACGCTACCAAGGAGAAACACATGAGCGAAGAACAGCAAGGACCTCAGCCCGAACTGAGCGAATTCAAAGGGAAGCCCGTTTTAAGAATTCCCCTCGTTGATGAGCCGTCTCCGGATGTTACATGGCATTGGATGTCGTTCGGAAAGAATAAAGCTAAAGCCATTGTAAAGTTTTTCGATGCGATTAAGAAGTTTGCGGAGGAATAAGCCTGTCGAATGGTGTTGCAAAGCGTAGTTAAGAGTAGTTGCACAATAACAAAAGCCCTTGATCTTTCAAGGGCTTTTGTGTTAACAAGGAAAGGATGTTGCTCGCGGGCATATTAAACATTTACCATTGTATATTCATTACAACGATTCTACGTAACGGATACGCTAAAACCCTCCTCCTTCGGACGAACTTCCTCCTCGCCGTTATCTCGTGCACCTGAAGACTGGGTCTCGGCTTTTGTAAATCTTGCCAGCAACGAGTACACCACCGGGACCAGCACAAGTGTCAGGAATGTCGAAAAAAACAAACCACCAACAACTGCCAATCCCAACGGGCGGCGGGATTCGGCACCGGCGCCAAGGCCC
Organism: Ignavibacteriota bacterium; assembly: GCA_022616555.1. Lineage (GTDB taxonomy): Bacteria > Bacteroidota > Ignavibacteria > UBA10030 > UBA10030 > JAKEEG01. The sequence continues at coordinate 1,878 of JAKEEG010000037.1, forward strand.
ATCGCAATTGGCAGCACGCCGAAGATTGTGGAGAAGGAGGTCATAAGGATAGGCCGGAGTCGTATGGTTGCCGCTTGGACAACGGCTTCCATCACGGCGCTGCCGCGTGCACGCAACTGATTTGCAAACTCCACAATCAGTATCGCGTTCTTAGTGACCAACCCGATGAGCATGATCAAGCCGATTTGTGAGTAGATATTCATGCTCTGCCCGAATATAAACAATGTCAGCAACGCACCAAACACCGCGAGAGGCACGGAAAGTAAAATCGTAAATGGGTGAACAAAACTCTCGAACTGTGCGGACAACACCAGATAGATAAAGACTACTGCGAGCAGAAACATCAGGTAAAGCCCCGCGCTGGAAGTCTTAAATTCCAATGATTGCCCGGCATACTCACGCTTGACACCGGCAGGCAAAGAGGATTCCGCGATGCGGTCCAAGTCGTCCAGTGCCTGGCCCAAAGCTACTCCCGGAGCAAGGCTTGCAGTAATCGTCGCTGAGCGAACCCGGTTGTAATGGTTGAGCTCTTTCGGTGCAACTGTCTTCTCTGTTTTGACTACACTGGCGAGCTGAACAAGCCCCTCACTCCCACGGACATAGATATTTGGGATGGCATTGGGCGTTGCGCGTGCCTGCGGTTTCATCTGTAAGATAACATCGTACTGCTTGGTACCTCGCTTGAAATTGGTGACTGCTCGCCCCCCCAGAAACGTCTCCAACGTCGTCCCGATGTCTGTCACAGAAACGCCTAATCCGGCAGCGCGTTCACGGTCGATGTTGATATCAATCTGCGGTTTGTTGAGCCTGAGGTCTGTGTCGACGTTGATCAAATAGCCTAGCTTCGACGCTTCTCCCATCATGATGCCGACAGACTGATTCAGCTCGTCATAATTGTCCGCTTGAAGGACATACTCCACAGGGCTGGCTGTGAAATTCCCTAAACTTGGAGGATTGACGACAAATGCTAAAACTCCCGGGATCGAAAAGAGCTGGGGGAACAGCTCCTCAACGATCTGCTGCACCGACTTGTCACGTTCGCCCCGCGGCTTTACCGACATGAAGATGAAGCCATTGGTAACGCTTCCAGGTCCGCCGAACGATAACCCGATTGCCCCAAAAACAGCCTGACGCTCCGGATACGCCAGTAGGCGGCGCTCAACCTCGCGGAAATTACGATCGGTATAATCGAGCGTCGCTCCTTCAGGAGCTATAACGATGCCGAAGCACCAGCCGCGGTCTTCCGTCGGCACCAGCTCGCTCGGCAACGACCCGAAGAGAAACACGCCTAACACTACCGCAACGACCCCGCCGGTAAGAGTTAATCCGCTCCGTCGTAATGATCCCCTCAAGATACGGGTGTAAAGTCGGTTCAGGAACTCAAAGAACGCGTCGAACGAGCGCGACACCCAGCCTGTACCCGTACCATGGAGCGGCTTCAGGATCTGCGAAGAAAGCATTGGCGTCAAGGTGAGTGCCACAAAACCGGAGATCAATACCGCCACGGCAACTGCGACGCCGAACTCGTTGAACAAACGACCGACAGAGCCGGTAAGAAATGCCAGAGGGACAAAGACAGCAACAAGGGCGACGGTTGTAGCGACAACGGCAAACCCGATTTCCTTACTGGCATCGAGTGCCGCTTGCCATCGACTCTTACCCAACTCCATATGCCGATAGACATTCTCAAGTACGACGATCGCGTCGTCCACCACCAAACCGATCGCGAGCACGAATGCCAGCAAGGTAAGGATATTGATCGTAAACCCGGCAAAGTAAACGACTGCTAACGCACCGATAATCGAGATGGGGATTGCCAGTGAAGGAATAATGGTCGCGCGGAAGTTTTTCAAAAACGCGAGCACTACTAATACTACAAGGATCACGGCAATGATGAGCGTTTCAATGACCTCGGCGATGGACTCATTAATGAAGATGGAAGAATCATAAGCAATATCGAGTTTGATGCCTTCCGGTAGTAGTGCAGCAAGTTCGGGTAGCGCGGCGTGTATTTCCTCGGCAACATCAACGGTACTCGCTTTGGATTGCTTCACAATGCCCAGACCGACCGCAGGTAAACCGTTGTAGCGCGCCAGGGAGCGGTCGTCCTCAGCACCGACGTTCACTTCAGCCACATCGCGTAGCCGAACCAGGTCAGTCTCCTTTTGGGAAACGATGATAGCGCTAAACTCCTCCGGCGAGGAAAGTTCTCCTCGCGTACGCACCGCAAACTCACGCGCCTCTCCTTCTACTCGTCCGGCAGGAATCTCCGCATTCTCACGCCGGATGGCAGCCTCGACGTCCTGTGCCGTTAACCCGTGAGCCGCCATCCGCAGAGGATCAAGCCAGACGCGCATAGCATAGCGCCGCTCCCCGCCGATGATCACAGAACCGACTCCGGGCAGCCTCTGAATACGCTCTTTAAGCACCCGGTCGGCAATATCCGTCAATTCCAATCCGGAATGCCGTTCACTGGAGAGTGCTAACCAGATGATCGCGTCGGCATTCGCGTCAACTTTGGAAATAATCGGGTCCTCGATCTCCCTGGGCATGGTACCGCGAACACGAGAAACCCGGTCCCGGACGTCGTTGGCGGCTTCATCGACATTACGATTGAGTTCGAATTCAATTGTGATGACTGACCCTTCTTCCCTGCTCGAGGAGGTCATCGTCTTGACACCCTCCAGTGTGGCAAACTGCTCTTCGAGTACGTTCGTGATTTCCGTCTCCACCACGCTCGGGCTTGCACCCCGGTAGAGCGTTACGACGGAAATAATCGGCGGGTCGATATCAGGGTATTCACGAACAGGCAGTCGTAGAAACGAAATAATTCCGAACAAGAGAATCGCCAGGCTCATCACCGTGGCAAACACTGGGCGTTGTATGGAAATATGGCTTAGCTTCATCTCGATATCCTCATAAAAAAAGTTGGCTCGTTTAATGCCTTACTGATTCGTCGATGTCTGTTGAGTGGTAATCGGCATCACCTTAGCGCCTTCAAAAAGTTTCTGGTGGCCTGCTCGCACGATTTGCGTTTTGGATTCCAATCCATGAACGACTTCGACAACATCTGCCAATTGCGATCCAAGCGTGATAGGAGTAAGCGTGACAGTGCTATCGGCTCTGACCACAAATACAAAAGATTGATTACCGTTGGCAAACACCGCTTCGCTCGGAATCGTAACGGCGCTGGGTCGCTCACTGATGACGGCGGAGACATCAACCGACATGCCGGCAAGGAACTTTTGCCCTGGGTTAGTCACCCTGGCAATTACCCGACCGTTCCGGGTCGCGGCATCGAGGATCGGCTCTATAGAAATAATTCTTCCCGTCACCTCGTGCCCTGGGTACACCGGCGAAGAAATTCTCACCTCGCTTCCGCGTTTGAGTCGCGCTAGGAATCCTTCGGGCGCTGAAAAGTTGACCCGGATATTATCCAGGTTCGCAAGTTCGGCAATGGCTTGCCCGGTTCTCACAAACGTCCCGACACTTATCCGGCGCGCACCGATTCTACCATCGAACGGCGCTACAATCCGTGTTTTTGCAAACCGTGCTTTCGCCACCGCCAAATTAGCTTCCGCAACTTTCAGCGCCGCCGCGGCGTCATCTAAATCCTGCGGAGCAGCCGCTTTCTGCTCAACAATGGTTTTGATGCGGTCATAGGTCACCTGACTTTGCGAGCGCAACGCCTCTGTGCGAGCTAACTCGGCGGCGAGCTGAGAATCGTCTAGTTTGGCAATCAATTCACCGCGCCGAATTACAGATCCCTCCTCAAAAGGTAGGTCTACGACTGTGGCATCAATTTCGGATACCAGCACCACCGCCTCAATCGCTTCTATTGTGCCGACTGCTTCGAACTTGTCGGCCACCGTTTGCTCAGCTGCCTGCACTACTTCCACTGGCATGGGCGGCATGGAGAATCCCTGACCAGCCGCTTCAGGATCCCCACAGCCGTAAACTGCTAGTGTAAGCAGGGCTGCGCAGGCAAAGTATAGAATCGAGCGCATCTTGAATTTCCTTGTTTGTGTTTCTCCATTTCTCATGATACAAACTCCCTCAATTATTTTTTGTAACAGTATATTCACCCGACGTAAGCTGCCTTAAAGTTGCGGCTGCCTTTGCGGTCCTCACAAGAGCTGCAGAATAGCGCCGGTGCGCTACTCCAAAATCTTCACCGAGACGCACCAACTCAAATGCAGTCGTTCGACCGTTATAGAATTCGATCAAGCCGATGCGAGCCTGCTCTTGTGCTGCTTCGACACCTTCCCGCGCTGCTCTGAGCCGGTTTTTGCCGTTCGACAATTCCCGATACGTAGCTCTCACTTGCTCTTCGAGAACACGCGAAAGCTCAACGTAATATTGCTCTGCACCGAGAGCCTGGGCGTCAAGCCGGTCGCTCTCACCTAACCCTCTCCGTAAGCCGAGCGGAATACTGACTTCCACCCCGACACTCCAGTTTGGAAATTCGCGTTTCGCAACCTGGCTCAATGCATCGCTGAGGCTTCCTCCGCGTGTCGTACGCAACGTATCGCTGCCGAAAATAACTTCCCGCGCCCTGCCGGTCAGACCGCTGCCGCCCAACGTACCAACGAGGTCTACACTTGGCAGCGCTTCCCACCCAGCGGCATCCGCTAATGCACGCGCTGCCTCGACGTCCCTTTTCGAAGCCTGTAGGTCAAGGTTCATTCTCAAGGCACGTTCAACCAGCTCATCGATAGGTTCGAGGGGGAAATCACTCGGCGGCTCATCAACAGGAAGGAAACGCTGTTCTCCGCTCCCTGGCCGCACCCCGATCAACGACGCAAGTTGATCCGATAGGTTGCCGAGCTGCTCATCACGCTCAAGGAGTAGTAATTCCTGTTCAGCGAGAAACGTTTTTGCATTAGCCACCTGATTGGGACCGACAAGCCCCGTTTGCGCTCTCAGTTCTACTTCCTTCAAGAAGACCTCAGCTCGATCGCGCGTGAGTTTCTGAACCGCAAAATCGCGTTCGGCGGCGTAGAGGTCCCAGTACATCCGTTCAACCTCGGCACTGGCGGCTATCACCCGCTGGTCATAGCGGGCTTTCCAAGCATCGTGCTCATGTTCTGCGCGAGTGAGCTGCTTTCTCGCGGAAGCAGCAAATCCGCCCAGCAGCGGTTGGCGGAGACTCAAGCTTCCGAAGGCATTGTACTCCGGATTCAGAAAAGCGAACTGAGAGTTAGTTTCCAATCGAGTGGTATTTATCCCTAATTCCAATTCTGTTCCAATAGGCAAACTCATCCTGATTCCTGTCCGTGAGCCGACCTGCTGCGTCGTGAGAACAGAGGCGCCGGCAAAAAACGACGCTGCCGCCAGTTGTTGGTCTTGGTAATCGAGACGGAAAAATAATTCGGGGTCGTACAATCCTCGTTCGTTTCGCAAAGATCCCTGGGCCGCCAAATATGCTGCTTCCGCCCTGCGCACTGAAGTGGCGTTCGTCAAGGCATATTGCGTCGCTTGTTGCAGCGTAAGAGGCGTGCCTTCGAGTTTTTCGAGAATTGCATGAAGAGCGCTATCGGGGTTTATCGGCGTCTGCCCAATGGATAGCGATGTTGCGCAGACTAACGCAACAAAAATAAAGCGAGCGGTTGTGCTATTGAATGCAATGTTCATATCGGTTTTACTGAGAGTAAAGGACGAGTATGTGGTATAATTACTGACGAGTTCATGTTTTATGAATACCTTACTAATAAAAACGTATGCGTCGAATGAATTAGGACACCAATATCGAATGTTTCTTCGTTTGGTTTTATCTCTGTGGAGACGTGTATATCAAATAAATATTGTGTTACACGCCGGACAAAAAAAACTAGAGCCTCAGAACTCCTGTTACAGCCTGTAACCGGGTGAACTCTTGCCCGACGCCATTATTGGTCCCTATAATATAGTCGATTACGGAGAGCAAAAATCGACAACGTCAGAAAATATTGCACTTACTGGCATTTTTTTCAGGTTTTCCTCAAACTTCGACGATTGAGGTCTAAGTATTGGGTAAGCTCAGCTGGAGGGAGGGCGGGAAACTGATGCATAGGTGCCCATCAACTTCTCCTGAGAAAAAGGTTAACAATAATACGAATGAATTGAGTTCCCCTTTTCATTAACACAATATATGCAATAAAGTGTGGTTACAATACTGTCTTGTTTCAGTAATTTTTGGATCTATACATCGAAACGTTATTCTCAACATAGCTTTATTGCAAGAGTATATTTGACGCATTCGTAATAGCCAATCTACCCTTGAATCCCTGAAAAATTTTCCCTAGCATCAATCAACCACTGCTAAGACAAGTGTACACAACCAGGTAATTTTATATACCAAATCTTACCTCAGGTCGTCGAGAAGTGGCAATGTTGTGCAAAAGTAGGAATTGAAATCTTCGTTTTTCATTGATTTTCCGTGCGCCGGTAGCTTAATTGGATAAAGCATCTGCCTACGGACATTGTGCTCACAAGGCCCCGGCAGGTTTTTCAATAGGTTTATTGACCGGTTGGGGGAACGCTACCAAGGAGAAACACATGAGTCAAGAACAACAAGGACCTCAACCGGAATTGAGCGAATTCAAGGGGAAACCCGTTTTAAGAATCCCCCTCGTTGATGAGCCGTCTCCCGAAGTGACATGGCATTGGATGTCGTTCGGAAAGAATAAAGCCAAAGCAATTGTAAAGTTTTTCGATGCGATTAAAAAATTCGCAGAGGAATGAACCTGCGGGATGTGGAATTCCAAAGCCAACTCACAACGGGTTGGCTTTGGTGTTGATATAGACATATCATCGCTCTAAGTTTAACCGCACCCACCTCCAACCAACCCACATCCCACATCCCATATCTCATATCAAACAACCACCTCCCTAACCCATTCGCTGTCATTAACTTAGAACGCCGATTACATTATCGTGTAATTTTTACAAACATCAATTTTTCTATTGACAATGTAATTTGAGCGTATTATATTATTATACATTAACAATTAATACGTTGATTTATCGCAAGTTGTGCCCGATTACCCTGATATGGCCATCTGGGTAATAAGCTTCATCTGTCACAATCTGCGCAATACAATTTTCCCTAACCCGGCTAGTCCCGACCGGGGTCCGCTGTGGGAGCCACACGACGCGGGCAGCATCAGGCTGCCCGGGCTTTCGGACCTCATGAGCCTGCCCCGCGAGTTACAAGGCGGCGGAGAGCCGAGCGACCAAGTCATTTCTTTTAATATCCTCGGTGAGACAGCCAGTTAGGTTTTATAAAGGAAGGAAAGAAAAAGCAGCAAGGATAGTATAGCTCAAAGAAAGAAATACCGCACTACCCCTCGCCATCGAAAAAAAATCGCTTTCAGAAGGCGGGCTGTGGTGTGTACGTTTTGCGGGCAGCCTCCGAAATCGAGGCGGTGTGGGCGCGCAAGAATCAATCGCAGCGTTTAATTTCGATGCAGGTGCGTTCCGCGTGTCTTGTAACCAATAACTTCACGCATCGAAATTATCGGCTTGCGCGGCGGGGATTGATTCGTGCGTTACGATTTCGGGAAGATTTCTTTGGTTACTTTCTTTCTCGGAAAGAAAGTGACTCAAACGAAGCGACTAATAAATGTTTTAACAAAAAAAAATATTGGGACTAGGAAAAACTAACGTGAAGGCGCCCTCCCGCCGAGCGCCACCTTATATCCAAAACTCACGTTAGTGGATTTGAAAAATTGGAGACAGCAACGGGACTCTACCGGATATTCGTTCGTGGCAGTTCGCGATCTTACTTCCCCTCAGAGGTAAACTGGACTGTATACCGATCAGGAATCGAGCGTAAAGCCTTTATCCTAGTGGTCTCTAGCAATTCGTCAACTATATTTAAACTGCAACGAAGTGCTGTTATGATATGGAACCAACTGCCGCATTGAACCCTCTGTCCGTGCTCGAATCTAAATTCAACATTGTCAATCATCTCAATAGTACTTGAACCCTTATAGCCATAGTGAATACCATTAGAATGCATGCTATTTCGCATTAATGCAGGAACATTTAACAGCCTAAGCTTTATTTCCCGATCGGCGATTTCGGTCATAGTAAGCAACTCGTTTGCTATGGCATAGAATCCTTGCTTTTGAACAGGATGGTTGAGAGCGAGAAGAATGTTACGAAAGAGAGTTTCAATCTGAAACTGGGATTCCAAAAGCAAGAAAAGCCTCGAGGCTCGCAACATATCCTCTGCTACTAAATTGATGTACTCCGGTTTGGAAAGTTTTAATATGTTAATGATGGTTGATTCGCCACCTTCCTTGGCCCACGAAAGTAATCGCAATGTCGCCATTGCTGCATCTGCGGCCATCATCATATTGTTCAAACTGACTCTGCGAGAATCAGTATCGTCTGTAATATGCTTATCACGGATATCAGCGAGGAATAGATAGAAACCATGCACCCTGTCTGCTTGGTGTGAAAAAGTAGGATCTGGGTTCTGAAAGGCCATTGTTTAAGTATTTGCAACGACTCTAGTGATTATCGAAATCGTTAAAAGGTGTTTTAAGTACGGTCGCCGCATAAATTTCGAGAAGAGCTTGCCGAGTTGCATCAATCTCTTCAACAAAGCGTATATCTGCATTAGCTAGCCTGGCTTTTGCGACGGTGAACGCTACTCGAAATTGTACATCACGTTCTAGTTCTTTGCGTGACCCCTTTTTTGCATAGGAAGCTTTCTTGATTCCCGTTTCTTCCCGCGCGATTCGAAACGCAAGCGTGGAGCTATAACTGTCGCCAGAAGGTCTGGTATGGTTTCCTATTCTATTTCTAATATTATTTGAGCGACCTACATAGATATGTTTCTCGCCTTCGGAGAAAAGATATATTCCGCGTTTTGGAATATTCTTAGGCAACGTGTGACTCTTCACAGGTGGACAACTGATCTTTCCCCGAAAAGTTGGACACGAAGTTAAGAGTGTAATTGTTCGAAGTCAACCGGCGAGTGATATCCGAGCGACGAGTGTCTCCGATGACGGTTGTAAAAGATTTCGATGTAGTCAAAGATGCTACGTGCTGCTTGGCGTCGAGTTTCATAGCGTTGGTGATACACTAATTCT
>JAKEEG010000038.1 GCA_022616555.1 Ignavibacteriota bacterium
GCAACGTTGATTGAGCGAATGCCCGTCCCGACAGGTGTTGTCAAGGGCCCTTTGATTGCTACGATATGCTCTTTGATTGCCTCGAGCGTGTCGTCATGGAGCCATGTGTTCGGGCCGTACACCTGGTTTGCCTTTTCACCTGCAAATACCTCAAACCACACAATGGATTTCTTTCCCCCGTATGCTTTCTTCACAGCCGCATCGAAGACCCGTTGCGACGCGCGCCAAATATCGGGTCCCGTGCCGTCCCCTTCAATGAAGGGGATAATGGGATTATCCGGGACGTTCAACTTCCCGTTTGAAACGGTAATATTTTTACCCTGAGAGGGTGGAGTAAGTTTCGCGTAGTTTGGCATTGCTCTCCTTAGACAGAAGTCGAGATGATCTGTTTCCGTATTTTTTCCGCGTAGGCAGCCATTTCGCCCTCGGAATATTTTTTCAGCTCGAGGACGAACTTGATGTTGTCGTTCTGATAACGCGGGGTGATGTGAAAATGGAAGTGAAAGACCGATTGTCCGGCAATCTTTCCGTTGTTCGAAAAAATATTAAACCCGTCGAGATTCAAGCTGCGGGAAAGCGCGCGGGAAACAACGTGGACGGCATCCATCACGCCGTGGAACGCATCGGGCGAGAGTGCCAGAAAATCCCTGCAATGGCGTTTGGGAATAACCAGTGCATGACCGAAATGGATCGGTTGAATATCGAGAATGCTGATAGCGTCATCGTTTTCGTAGAGGATTTCCGCAGACAGTTTTCTCGCGATAATATGACAGAATATACAGTCTTCCATGTAGACGCTGTTGTGAAAAACGCGGAGAAAAATTTACCCAAAAATCGTCCTAAAGTCAAAACAATATAGCCTTGTTTCTCTTGGCATCTTTTGGTATATTTTGCACGACGGCCACGGAATAAACCCCATCACAATTTTCAATGTAAGGATACATCTAATGAAACACGCAGTCACACTCTCAATTATCGGCATCCTGTCGGTGTTGGTGTTGCAAGGATTCCAATGCGCTTCTGCCGATTTTACCGGCGCAAAAGTGTACATTTTTCAGCAACGCGATTATGCAAAAGCAATCCCGTTACTCGAAAAAGAAGTCCAAACCAACCCCCAAAATGAAGAAGCGTGGTATTTGCTCGGTATTTGCCGGGGCGAGTTGAATGATTATCCCGGCATGAACCAGGCATTTAACGAAGCGTTGAAAATTTCCAATGGATATCAAAACGAAATACATAATGCGCGCTACAGCAAGTGGGGCGGACATCTGAATTCCGGTGTTGATTATATGAATCGCGCGAGCGTAGATTCATCGGAATTTTACGCTTTGTCCGTCGAGCATTTCCAAAAGGCGATCAGCGCCTGGCCCGATACTTCGGTTACGTACAGGTATCTTGCGTACGCGTACAAAAATAAGGGCGACCTGGATAGCGCGTTGCATGGGTATCTCAAAGCATGGGAAATGGGGGACACCACAGAATCTGCCGTACGCGCCGGATTGATCTACATCAGCAAGGGCGAAAAGCTCAAGGGTAATTTTGAAACCGTGAACGCAGACAAAATCGAGGGCGTGAAAAATTTGCAGCGAGTGCGTCGTAATATGACAAAGGGCGATGTGCAGAGCATTATCGGAAAAGCGGATAAGGTGACAAAAGGCCCACGGGGATCAAACAAGGAAACATGGACGTACGCAAAGTTCAATCTTACTCTCGAGTTTCAAGGCGAAAAAGTTACTAAACGCGACGTAAAGCCTGTATATAACCCCGCTATCGACTCAACGGACTATCATGCCGCCACGGAGCAGTTTGAAAAAGCCATCGCGGTGTTGGAGGATGCACGCAAGAAAGATCCAGCCAGCAGCGATGTTGTTTCGTTACTGATGCAAGGCTATATCGGCGCGGATAAAATCAATGAAGCGATTGCAACATTCCGCTCGCAATTACAAAAAGAACCCGGCAACAAACAGAATCACTATGTCTTGGGCGTGCTCTTGCGTTCTGCCGGTAATTTCGAAGAAGCCATCGCATCATTCCAGGAGGCGCTGAAGATCGACCCCGAGTTCGTAGACGCTTCCTACGATATCGGTGCTACGTATTACAACTGGGGCGTAGATATCATCCGTCTGGCGGATGAAAAGGGCGAAGAGACGACCGTCTTCAAGGAGAAATTCGAGAAAGCCCTTCCGTACATGGAGAAAGTCTCGCAGTCGGAGGAAAGAAAGAACAATCCGGAAATCTGGGAGACGCTCGGAACAATCTATGCCCGCTTAGGGAAGACCAGCCAGGCGACAAAGGCGTTTGAGAAAGCGGATAGTTTGAGGGCAGGAAACTAATAACGAGTTAGAGCACACGCGGTGTTAGAGAGGAGCTGTATTACATGAAGGAACAGGGTCCGCAGCAAATCAATATTGAGCTAGGCGAGAAAGAAGCTGAAGGCATTTACTCAAACCTTGCCATCATTACGCATTCGCCGGCAGAGTTTGTCATCGACTACACACGCGTGTTACCCGGTGTGCCGAAAGCCAAAGTCCATGCTCGCATTGTGATGACGCCTCAACACGCAAAAATGTTGTTGAACGCGCTGAAGGATAACATCGAAAAATTTGAGAAAAAATTCGGTGAGATTATCCTCGCGGGAGAAATGCAAAGTGGTCAGTTGATGGGTTTCCAACCCCCGCCTAAGGACGAGAAGTTTCATTAGAACTTCTGGTAGTAACAAAAATCCCCTGAAGCTAATAACTTCAGGGGATTTTTGTTTTGTAACCCCCTGCATTCCGTCCGCAGCGGCAGACGGAATGCGTCCCCCTTAGTTAGGGGGACAAAAAAGATGTGTGCTAAGCGATGATACTTTTTTCTCCCCTGACAAAGGGGAGATGTCCCGAAGGGATAGAGGGGTTACTTCTGGCTTGAGGAATTGATCTATTTCAAGAGCTACAATATATACCTGCTCAAATCCCTGTTTTTGACAATGAGGCTCAGCTTCTCTTGCACTAACTCGCGCGTCACGGTTAGTTCTTTTTTCGTTATTCCGTCAGGTGATTCGAACAGGAACTCCTCAAGCAATGTTGTGATGATGGTATGGAGCCGCCTCGCTCCGATGTTCTCCACTTGCTCGTTCACTTCAAAAGCCACCCGCGCGATCTCCCTTACTGCATCTTCAGAGAATTCCAGTTTTACCGACTCTGTCTCAAGCAGAGCGACATATTGCTTTAAAAGCGCGTTTCGCGGCTGCGTCAAAATCTTCACGAAATCATCCTCGGTCAGGCTCTGTAACTCCACTCTGATTGGGAATCGCCCTTGCAATTCCGGGATAAGGTCGGAGGGTTTCGCTACGTGGAATGCACCGGAGGCGATAAACAAAATGTGGTCGGTTTTCACCATGCCGTGTTTGGTCAGCACACTGGAACCTTCGACAATTGGCAGGAGGTCGCGCTGCACGCCCTCGCGCGAAACGTCGGGTCCCGAGCTTTGACCCTTGTTCCCGGTTATTTTATCTATTTCATCGATAAAGATGATGCCGGAATTCTCAACGCGTTGTGTTGCCTCTTTTGTCGTTGATTCCATATCGATGAGCTTTTGAGCCTCTTCTTGAGTCAAGACCCGCTGAGCCTCTGCAACGGTCATCTTTCGCTGCTTGTTCTTTTTCGGAAAGATATTTCCGAACATCTCCTGCACGTTGATACCCATTTCTTCCAGGCTCATCGGGCCCATCACTTGCATCATCGGCAGTTGTGTTGTGGAAAGCTCAAGCTCAATGACGCGCTCATTCAATTGTCCCTCGTGCAGCATCTCCCGCAGCCGCTCTCGCGTCTTATGATAATCGTCTTTCGACTCTGAAGGAGAGCCGGAAACTTCAAACCCCTGTTGTACGCGAGGAGCGGGAACAAGAATATCGAGTATGCGTTCTTCCGCCAGCCGGCTTGCCTTATCCTGCACTTGCGCAGTCTTTTCCGCCTTCACCATATTGATGGCGATCTCCATGAGGTCCCGCACCATTGACTCGACGTCCCTGCCGACATAACCGACCTCGGTAAACTTCGACGCCTCTACCTTAATGAACGGCGCGTGAGCGAGCTTTGCCAGCCTGCGCGCGATTTCCGTTTTCCCAACGCCCGTCGGACCGATGAGAATGATATTGTTAGGCATGATCTCTTCACGGAGATTTTCCGGCGCATTCAGCCTGCGCCATCTGTTGCGTAACGCGATGGAAACGGATTTCTTCGCATTGTGCTGCCCAATGATGTACTTATCAAGCTCGGCAACGATTTGACGGGGAGTGAGGTCTTGGGGTTGTCTATTATTGGTCATTGTCATTTTTTGTACTGCACACCAGCCTGTAGGCAGGTTGCAATTTGCCCCTACGAATGTTTATAATTCTTCGATGTGAAAATTCTTGTTCGTGTAAATGCAAATATCTGCCGCCGTGTCAAGCGATTCCCTCACGACAGCCTTCGCGTCGAGCTTTGTGTGCTTCACAAGCATTCTTGCCGCGGAGAGCGCGTAACTACCACCCGACCCGACAGCAACGATGCCGTCGTCCGGCTCGATAACGTCGCCGGTGCCCGATATGATCAGGGCATGCTCCTTGTCAAGCACGGCAAGCAGAGCTTCTAATTGGCGTAAGTATTTATCCGTGCGCCAGAGTTTTGCCAGTTCTACTGCAGCGCGCACAAGCTGGCCTTGATGCTGCTCCAGCTTTTCTTCGAAGCGTTCCAGCAAGCTGAACGCATCCGCCGCCGAGCCGGCAAACCCGACGAGCACGGAGTCCTTGTAGAGTTTACGGATTTTGTTGGATTGCTGTTTCATCACCGTTGCGCCTACTGTCACTTGTCCGTCGGCGCCGATGGCGACCCTGCCGTTGTGGCGTAAGCCGATAATGGTCGTTGCATGAATCTGTTGTGTATTCATGGAATCTGGGAAAAATGTGTGAAATGAATTAATACTTCTTCCGGAGGCGGGCTATGGGAACGCCTAATTGTTCCCGGTACTTCGCCACGGTCCTGCGTGCAATGCGGATGCCTTCTTTTTGCAGCATCTCGGCAATCTTGTCGTCATTCAAGGGGTCTTGCGAATCTTCTACTTCGATGATGTCTTTGATTTTCCGCTTTACCATAAGATTGGAGATATCCTCACCAGATTCGGATTCAAGTCCGGAAGTAAAGTAATGTTTAAGCGGAAACACGCCAAACTCCGTCTGCACGTACTTGTTGCGAACGACGCGGCTGATGGTGGAAATATCGACGCCGACGATATCCGCCACTTCGCGGTAAATCATCGGTTTGAGCATTTCGCCCTCTTCAAACCACTCGCGCTGTTTATCGACAATGGCCTTCATCACTTTCATCAGCGTCTCGCGCCGCTGGTGCAAGCTGGCAATAAACCACTTTGCCGACTCGAATTTTTTCTTGATGAAATCCTTCGCCTCGCGCGAAGTCTTTTTGTTTTTCGCTGCCGCCAGCTCGCGGTATTCCCTGTTCAGGCGCAATGGGGGAACGTTTCGGTCGTTCAGAAGTATAACAAAATCCCCGTCATCTTTGTGGACGATATAATCCGGTGTGACATAATTTTCTTGCGCGCTGAACTCGCCTTCACCCGGCTTGGGGTTCAAATGTTGAATAAGATCCAGCGCGAGTTTCAGTGTTTCTTTTGAAACTCCTAACTTTTCCGCAATGCTTTCGAATCGTTTAAGCTTAAAATCCTCAAAATGCTCCTGGAGTATCTTGGTGGCGAGTTCTTTCAATGCTGGCTCGATTTTAGCGGCCTTCACTTGCGCCGTCAGGCATTCCTGTAATGTGCGGGCGCCGATACCGGGAGGCTCAAGGAGCTGTATGCGCTGCAATATCTTCTCAGCGCGCTCTACGGTTAATTCAGTGCCGATGCCAAGGTTGAGATCCTGAACGATCAAACCCAGCTCGCGGCGCAGGTAGCCATCTTCATCCACATTCCCGATAATTTCTTCGGCAAGGAGGATATCGTCTTCATCCGCGTTGTTTTGAAGTCGAAACTGGGAAAGTAACCGCTCGGAAAGTGGAACGACGTTTGGAATTGGCGATTCGTACTCATCATCGTCGGTACTTCGGGACGCTGCAGGGCTTTTGTACCCTTCCAGATCGTCGTTTAAGTAATCTTCGATGGTGTATTCATCTTCTCCCTCTTCAGCATCGTTTCCCACTTCGGGCGCCTCTTGGTCGAGCGTCTGCTCGATGTCTTCGTCGATTTCGAGCACCGGGTTCAACTCCAGTTCCATCTTCACGCGCTGCTCAAGAGACAACGTCGGGAGTTGCAACAGTTTGAGGTACTGTACTTGCTGGGGGGTGAGCTTTAAGCCAAGTTTAAGTTGTTGTGAAAGGTTAAGCATCTCGTTGCTTCAAAAAATCGCTGCCGTTTCGCTGTCGTACCGACTGGCAGCCGTCGGAGAATTGACGGTACCACGTCGATCCGTATTCTCTAGTCAGAGCGCCCTCTAAAAAATCTGAAAGCAAAATACCTTCGCTCTCGCCTCGTTCAAGGGCAGGAACGCATTCGGAGAGGAATTCATACCGCAACCTCTGATGTTCGCCCCCATCCACGCGAATGGGGAACAAGTGGCACGAAATTGGTTTCCGCCATCCGATCTCTCCTTTGAGGTACGCTTTCTCGAACGAACACCGCGCGATACCGTTTTCGTACGTGACGAACACGCAGGCTCGATTATTGATGCACGTCGTTGAGTAATCGCCGGGACGTCCTTCAACCAGCCCATTTCGTTCAATGACGCTTAGGTGTTCTTTGTTGAGATACTGACGTATTGCAGGGAAGGCGGCTCGGATCTCGTCTACCTCATCGTCGCGTAAAGGCGCGCCCCTGCCGCCGTGGAGAGTGCAGCAAGCGCCTTTACAGCGCTCAAGGTCACAGGCGAATTTCGTCGTGGCAATCGTGCTGTCCACAACCGTTTCTTGGATGAGGAACATAATACGCTGGTGCTAGTCAATGCGTGCATGTCGTTATGCCTTGTAGTATAAGTAATTTTTGCAAAAGGCAAAAGGGATGGGCAAAATCGGTCATTTTTTACTATTGTACGAACGGAGGAATTTGTGCCTAGAAGAAACATGAACTTGAGCCGTAGAAATGCTATCCTCTCGTTGTTTAGCGCCGCAAGAGTGTCAACCAATTGAACTTCGTTATTGTCTAAAGAATGTAGTCACCACAAGGAAAACCGAATGCCCGTTGCTGACGCGCAGCACGTAATTCAAAAAGCGCAAGAGGGAAGTCATGATGCATTTCGAATCTTGGTTGAGCGGCACATGAAACAAGCCTACAACCTTGCATACGGCTTTTTACTCGACCATGACGACGCCGAGGATGTCGCGCAGGAGTCTTTCGTTCGTGCGTACCAATCGCTCGGATCGTTCAGGGTTGAATCGGAGTTTGGCACGTGGCTCTATCGCATTGTTCATAATGTTGCCCTTAATCGGTTGAGACACGAAAAAACAAAATCGAGTCGTCACGTTTCGTTAGACCATCCACTTGCGGATAGCGCGAGCGGCGACGGCAATGTCGCTGAAGGCAAAGAGCAACAGATGCACGTTGAGCGGGCGTTGCACGAGCTGCCCACGCTTCAGCGCTCAGTCGTCATTCTGCGCCACCTCGAAGGCCTCTCCACCCGGCAGGTCAGTCAGATTCTTGGCTGCACTGAGGGCACGGTGAAGACGCATTTACATCGTGGACTGAAAAAAATGAAGAAGCTTCTTTCGTTTATTCATAAGGACATGCCATGAAGGCACAGAAACATGTTCGGGATTTGCTATACGACTTTCACCGCGGCGAGCTCTCGCAAGACGACCGCCGAAAGCTCGAAGAGCATTTGGCGGGCTGCAAACGTTGCGCAAAAGCAGCCGAGGAAATTCGAGTATTGATGCAAACCGTGCCGGTTCCTCAAACAAAGCCGAGCGACGCGTTGTCTGAACGATACTGGGATGCCTTTTCCTACAATGTGATGAACCGCGTCCGGAGCGAGGAAAACCAACACTCCGTCCGCAAGATTTCTTTCGCTGAATATCTGCGGTCGGTATTTCTCTATCAGCGAAGATCATTGGCGGCAATAAGTGTCGGGCTTACCATTGTCGCGGTTGTTGTATTGACGCGACAATTTGGAAATGTTGACCCGCCCGGGACGGACCAGTTAGCGGAACAGCAGGGTGACATACAAACCCCTACCGTCCAAGCAAGATTGGACCAATATTTTCGCAAATCGCAAATCCTGATGGTCGGGTTGATGAACATGAAACCCGAGAACGGTAACGGCGTTGATTTAAGCGTCGAACAAGCTGTCTCGCGAGAATTGATTCGGGAGGCTCGCTTCTTGAGTCAACAAAACATCGACGAGCGGACAAGAGTACTGATTGCCAACTTGGAAAAAATACTGATCGAGCTTGCCAACATGGAGAAGCAATACGACTTACCCGACATTGAAATTCTTCGTGCCGGCATCAACCAGGAAAATTTACTCTTCAAACTGCGAATGGGAGAAGGCAGTTATACGGCAGAACCTCTAACCCAGGACTCAGAACGAAATCTTTCTCAAAAAGGTGAATCATTATGAAACATACTACAATACACGTATTACTAACCATTGGATTATCCGTGAGTGTATTTTCAGCTCAACAGGTAACAGCTCCTCCTATGGGTGTGCCACCGATAGACGTCACGGCGTTACAGCTCGAACGGCTATCGACCCTTGCGCCTCTCCCAGAGCTTTCGGGGCTTGGGGCTGAGCTTGCTGGTTTGGGCGGCAGCCTGAGCGCTCTCCGATCAGCTGATTTGACGCGATTGGAAACGCACGCCGCGTTAGCAACCACGCTCAGCAGTCTACACGCACCGGGGTTCGAGCTCTTCGTTAACTTTCCCGAGCTTCCCGGCTTTTGGTTGGCAGATGGCGATTCGCCCCAACAGGACCCCGGTTATCAAACGTACAAAGACGGCTATAACCTGGTTTTGCAGGAAAAATGGGTCGATGCGCGCAAGAAGCTGGCAGAAGTAGCATCCAAGTTTCCCAAGAGTCGGTACGTGGATGACGCGCACTATTGGATCGCCTATTCGTGGATGAGTGAGCAACCGAAGAAAGCCGCGCAGTTGTACCGGGAATTTTTCAAAAAATATCCGAATAGCAATTATTTCGACGACGCCGTCGCCGACCTTGGCCGCCTGGAAGGCAACGCAGCAGCCGATAGTGTGCGCACGGCAAAAGCCGAATATGAAGCACAGTTGCTCAAGGAACGTATTCGTCAAATGGAACCGCCTGCCCCTGTCGCTGCTGTCACTCCGCCAGGAGTTGTTGTTTCGCCGAGTCCAAGTGCTACTGCGACGCCATCTCCGCCAAGAAATCATGACGACGATCCGGAATTGCGTATCAAGAAAGACGTGATTGAAGCTCTGGGCAGGAATCCGAACGAGAGCGCGTTCAAAACACTCAGTGATATCGCTCTCGATCCGAAGCAACCTCACGAACTTCGTGAGAGCGCAATGTACGCTTTACACCGTTTTGATCGCGAGAAAGTGCTAGGCTTATACGTACAGTTAGCGCAAAACGACCCCGATATGAAAGTACGTGAGCATGCAGTTTATGAGATAGGTCGGCTTGCTCGTAATAACGACGCAAACGCACTGAAACTGTTGCAGCAGTACGTTCTTGATGGAAAACAGCCGCGCAAGGTTCGCGAGTCTGCCATGCATGGCTTAAGGGAGGTGCGTGGCGCTGATGCATTAAACATCCTTCTTCAGGTTGCAAAAAATGACGCAGACCAGAATATGAGGCAATCAGCACTCTATTATATCGGTCAGTATGCGCGGAAAAACGATGAACAGGCACTAAAGGTATTACGCGACTATGCGCTCGATCGCACGCAGCAAAAGGAAGTTCGGGAAACGGCTTTGCACTCCTTGAAAGAAATCAAAAACGCAGATGCCCTTGCGGTCTATCTCGAGATTGCCAAGAACGACCCGGATGATAAGCTCCGCCAGACGGCATTATATTACATCGGTCAATTTGCCCGCTCGAACGATGAAAAAGCGTATCAAATACTGAAGGAATATGCACTTGACCGGAAGCAAGACGCCGAGCTCCGCGAAACCGCTCTGCACTCGCTGCGTGAGCTTCGCCGCACGGATGTATTGCCAATTCTTGTGGATGTCGCCAAGAACGACCCCTCCGAGAAAATTCGTTCCAGCGCCATTTACCAAATAGGGCAGATGCGCAAGTACGATTCGAATGTAAGCAAAGTATTGACAGAGCTGGCACGCGACCACAATCAACCGCGCGAAATTCGCAAAACCGCCATCTATTCATTACGCGAATTTACGGATTTTGATGTGCACAGTTTTTATATCGACCTTGCCAAGAACGACCCTGACAGAGAAATCCAACAAACGGCAATTTATTATCTCGCGCAAAATAAAAAAGATAAATCAGCCGCCATCGATCTGTTAGTGAAGCTGTTTGACGAGCTCCCAGCCGACCGCACCGAAGCGCAGGAAACGTGTATCTATGGCGTTGCGAACATAGGCGGTGAGAAGGCGGTTGATTTCCTCATCAAGGTTGCCAAGACTCATAAGGACTATGAAATGCGTCAAAAAGCAGTCTATTATCTCGGCAATATCGGCGGCGAAAAAGCGCGCTCCGCGTTGATGGAGATTTTGCAGGGAAAATAATAGTAGTCGATTGCCGAGTGGCATGTAGGGGCGTTCAATTGAACGCCCCCTAAAGCAAAACCTGCGAGGTAACCTAAACCTCGCAGGTTTTGCTTTATCTCATTCCCCAAGCTCTGCTTGGGAACGGGGGTTTCTATCCTTCCTCATTTTTTCATTACTTTTCTGCAGCGTTTTGCCCTTCTCTCGCATCATACAATGAGTCCAGCTAGTCGTTCTCACTTAAAAAGGAGATCTGAATGATGCCTATGCGTACTGCTATCCCGCAACCAATTTCGAAACAGAAAATCGCAGTCACAGCGATCGCATTCATGATACTTAGCTCAGCAGTATACAGCCAGTCTGCGCCGGAGGGCAATTGGAGCGCGGATGTGGCTGCTTTCGCAAAGAGTATTGTGGAGAAAGAGCTTGCTCCCGGTATGGGCATCGCTATCGCTCGCGGCGATCGGGTTGTATATACAGCAGGGTTTGGAGCAGCAGATCTTCAATCTGGTCGGTCTGTAGATAAGACCACGATGTTTTACATCGCCTCAAGCACAAAATCCCTTACCGCGCTCGCCGCGGTATTAGCTGCTTCACGCGGTGAACTGGACTTGCAAGCGCCGATCAGCCGCTACCTGCCAAACTTGAAACTCAAACCGCCCTTATCCGCTGATTCGATAACAGTGGAAAACCTTATAACGCTCACGCATGGAATAATGGACGGCGGTCCTGTTGTTATTCGTACAGCATATACCGGTGAATTCACAAACAGCCAATTGTTGGAATTACTGGCTGGGTATCCACCATCAAAAAACGGGCGCGAGTTCGTGTATGGAAATCTCGGCTACAACATCCTCGGACTTGTTCTGGAGACTAAGTTCGGTACGAGCTGGAAAGAGATCGTAGAAAAAGAAGTGTTACAGCCTTTGGGAATGAACGAAACGAGCGCGTACGTCTCGCGTCTCGACGCATCAGAAATAGCTCAGCCGCATACGACAACAGAAGAAGGTTTCCGTCGTGTACCACTGGGCAAAGCTGATGCGAATATGCACGCTGCCGGGGGGCACTTCGCTACCGCACAAGACCTTGCCCGGTACCTCGCCGCGCACCAGAGCAACGGTATGTTAAACGGGAAACAGGTCTTCAAAAATACACCACTGCTCTCGACGCATCTCCTTCATACCTCGCAAGACCGGCAGTTCGGACCCTTTAAGCGTTTTGGATGGGGATATGGTTGGGATCTTGGGCTGTATGGAGCCGATACGCTCATCCATCGCTTTGGCTCGTTCGTTGGCTATCGTTCGCACATGTCATTTATGCCTTCTCATCAATTGGGAGTGGTGGTATTGGTCAACGGGGACGGTCCCGCATCGTTTGCAGCCGACCTGATGGCGACATACATTTATGACCGACTTCGTAACACGCAGGGTGTGGATACGAGTTATGCTTTGCAACTGGAAGCCCTCGTCAATCGCACTACGCAATTCCGCGGTCAATTCGCGGCGCAACTGGCTGAACGCCAAAAGCGCCACGCGCCCATGCCGCACCCGTTATCGAATTACGAAGGCACGTACGAAAATAAAAACTACGGCCGCCTGATCTGGCGCGTGGTAGGGGATGCGCTAGAAGTACAGGCCGGAGCCGCGCGTAGCACGGCAGAGGTCTACGACGCGACAAAAAATCAACTAAGGGTTGAACTTACCGGCGGCGGCAGTGTGGTTGAGTTTCGGTTTCCGCAAGCTGGCGGACCTGCCGATACAGTGCGATACATGGGGGAGGTGTTCGAACGCGTGCCTCGCTAAGAGGCAGGGTCGGAAAGCAATAAAATGCGGTTTCTCATCATTATAAAACCTGCGAGGCTGTCTTAACCTCGTAGGTTTTGTTATTCTTCAGGCTTTTTTCCTCTTCATTTTTCCCTTACTTTCAGTGTAGCGTTTTACCCCTCACACGCATCATACATTTGAACCGGCAACCGGAGAACATGCACGAAGAAACGGAACTGCTTCAACAAGCAAAGAGCGGCAGCCACGCGGCATTTCGCGTGCTGTACGACGGGCACGTCGTTTCGCTCTTCCGTTTCCTGAAACAGTTCTCTTCTGATCGCGACGAAGTGCAGGACTGGGTGCAACGGGCGTTTATTAAAGCCTACGAGAAATTGGAGTCGTTTGACGGACGCTCCCGGTTTTCATCCTGGCTCTTTCGCATCGGGATTAACGAAATGAAAATGGACCGTCGCCGCGAAATGACTATCCCGATGGTTTCATCGGAGAATGACGAAGAAGCCGTCATGCAAAGCACAGATGATTTTCATTGGAAAGAAGTCATGGGCACATGGCTGTACGAACTGGAGACCATCAAACGGATGGTGTTCATGCTCTACGAAGTGGAGGGGTATTCCCACGCCGAGATTGCTGCAATGCTGAATATTGGCGAGAGCACCTCGCGTTCGATACTCTCCCGCACGAAACGTTGGCTTAGAGACAAATGGCATACTGAGGAGACAAGTATATGATCGACCCAAAAGACATGTATCACGATGACGACCAGCCCACAAGGGCAGAGCGGAAAATGATGTGGCGCAACATCGAGAAGGGCATTGCTCCCGCGAGAGCACCGATATTTTTCATCCATGACTTGCGCAGTTTCGCTTACGGTCTCGCTGCCGCATTTGTGATATACTTTGCCGCGTTTGGGGCGTGGCAGGCGGTGAAGCAGCAAATGGAAAGCGATTTGCCAGCCGAAATTAAAGTGGATATCGCCTATCGCTCTGCCATCGATGCGCTCGAGGGAGTTATTCCCGTCACCCAGCCGAATCAACAAAACACGCCTCAGGGCACGGGCATCCTCACCGCTCGCCAGGAACAATTGCAATTGCTGGATACGGCGATTGCGAACCTGAGGAAAGAGACGGGTGCTAACGACGTCTCTCCAATATTTAGGGCGCGGTTACGACAGCTCTATACGTTAAAGTTACAAGTGCTGCAACAAATGATAGAACATGGAGAAATAGAATTATGAACGCATTTTTGGGAATAGTGCTTTCCGCAACAACGATGTTTCTGAGTTTTGATGGTAGCAAGAGGTCGCGCGACATCGAACAGCGCGTGAATGTCGATCCATCACAACGCGTCGAGATCAAGGGCTTCCCGGGTTCCAAAATTAATTTTTCTTCTTGGGATAGCAGTACCATTTACATCAAACTAAACCTGCGTATCGAATCATCCAGTCAGGAGTACGAAGAGCGCTGGATCGACGGCGTGCGGATTTCCGAACGCCGCACTTCGTCCGGTGTAATTTTGACATTTGAGGAGCCGGATATTCGCGGAAATTCCGGCGATAGTTTTTGGAGCAGGTTGTTTGGCACGAGGTACGTGTCGAGAGAGATATCCGGTGATATTATCCTGCCGCGCTCTAATCCGGCGAAAGTGGATATGCCGTATGCCACCGTCGTACTGGAAAATATGAAAGGGGAATTGGAGTTTAAAGGCGAAAGCAATACGCTCACTTTACGAAACTGTGCGGCTCTTGAAGTCATCGACAACGATTACGGCAAGACAACTATTGAAAACTCCGGTGGCAACCTTCGTTTGAAGAGCGAAAGCGGAAGTCTGAACATTAGGGACTTCAATGGCACGGTCCAGGCGAATATCAAGTACACCAATGGCACTTTCCAACGTATCAATAAAGCGGTGTCTGTGGATTCGGAGAGCGGGACGCTGAAATTTGAAAACATTGGCGGTGACTTGTCGGTGAATTCCAATTATTCAAATCTAACCCTCACGGATATTGCAGGATTTGTAGATGTTCGGGACGAAGGTGGCACCATTCGAGTCAAAACTGCGAAGGGAGCAGCGATAGACGGAAAGTACTCGAACATCGACGTATCGGATATAAGCGGTGAGCCGAGAACTGTCGCGGGGGGCAAGGGCGTGGGTGTCGCGGTTTCGGTAACTTCCGAAGGCGGCACGCACAAATTTGAGAATATCGGCGGCAGCCTCTCAGTGCAATCTAAGTATTCCAATATCTCAGCCCTCAATGTAAATGGGTTTGTTGATGTGCTGACCGAAAGCGGCACCGTGCGAGTAAAAACGGCAAAAGGAGTAAAGGTCGATGGGAAATACACAAAAGTGGAAATCTCGGACATTTCGGGAGTACTGCTGAAGTCTCACCCGATATTATCAAACAAGAAGGACATTGTGCTGATAAACGAGTCGGGCAACATCACCCTCGAAAACGCCGTCGGCAATGTGAATATCGATGACAGATATGCCACGATCAAACTCAAAAACATTCGCGGAAACATCGATCTCGTCACAGAGAGTGGTAGTGTATCGGCTGAAAAGATTGCGGGAAATTGGAATTCTCGCGCACCCTATACCCGCGTAACATTGAAAGACTTGTCCGCACAGAAAGTGGTCATGGATAACTCTGGCAGCAATGTTGACATCGAATTGAGCACCATCCCGAATGTTATCGACATCAAAAATCAATACGGCGGCGTGGATGTCCTGATGCCGAAGGGGTTCAGCGGGAGCGTGATACTTGAAGCGACGTACGCTAACGTGGAGTCCGACCTGCCCATTCGCATCAAATCGCTCGGCGGCGGAGCCTACGGTACCGGAACGGTTGGCAGCGGCACAGGAAAGATCTCCATCGAAACCGAATCCGGCAATATCAGACTCTTCCAGCGGTGAAAAAGCAATGCATGTGGTAACAGCAACCTTTAGGTTGCGTAGCGCTTGCAAATACGCAGGCTGAAGCCTTCGGCTACCAGAAGTTTATTGAACAATTGTTGTCAACCAACCGGTTGTTTGGTTTGTCAAAATCAAAACACAAAGCCCACCAAGTTTTTGAACTGGGACAAACCATGCTCCGAAGAATTTTTTGGCTCGAAGTTGTGCTTGTTATACTAGCGTCCGAAAATTACGCACAAGAAGTCATCCGAATCCCCTCCGCCAGCCCCCTCATCCAAGTGAGTTTGGCAGAGCGATGGAAGTGGGCTCAAGACGAAGCCCGAACCCGTAAACTCCAGCACGGCTATTGGGTTGGCTTCAGCATCGTTCGTCTCATGAATGAAAACTCGTTTTACGGAAGCCACTTTTCCGATTCGCGCGGACTGAAGACGCTGGAAGAAATTCTCTACGGCACCGCGTACCAATCCCATAAACGCGAACATGATTATTGGGACGACCCTTCCTTCCGTTATCAGAAAGTTCAAAAAGACATCGCCGTTCTTTTTCGCTTCCAGCCACATGTGACATCTGGCGGCAAACCAGAAAAAGTTGCCGCAAGCAATATCGGCTTGTCATTTGACCAGATGGACCTTCCAATAGTCTGGCTTGGCGGCGCAAAGAATGAACAGAGTATTGAGTTGCTTGTCGAACAATACAAAGCAAGCACTTCCATTGACGTGAAAAGCACTATACTTGGGATAGTAAGCTGGCATGAGCAATCGCAGAAAGCATACGGCTTGTTACGAAGTGTCCTATCAGGTAATGAAGCGGAGCAGCTGCGAAAAAAAGCCGCTCTGCAGTTAGGGGAGTTTGAAGACGCTGAGACATTGGAGTTGCTCGAAGAAACCGCTGAAACAGACCGCTCAGCCGAAGTAGCCGAACGCGCCGTGCTCGGCATAGCCCGGATGGATGGTGAAGCTGCCGTCGATGCGTTGATTAGGCTCGCAAAAAGTGCAAAGCGCGATGGGGTGCGAAAGAAAGCGGTGCATAGTTTAACCCGCTATGCTTCGGATAAGATCATCCCAACGTTGCAGGATATAGTAATAAACGATAAAGACCTCGAACTCCAAAAGCAAGCGGTCTATGCGTTATCGAGAATGAAGCGGGAAGATTATATTCCTCAGCTGATTAATATAGCGAAAACTCATCCTCTTGCAGAGATTCGCAAGCACGCGATTCACATGTTAGGACAAAGCAAAGACCAGCGTGCTCTCGACGCTCTGATTGATCTCGTGAAGCAGTAACGAGTACCCTTTCTATACAGAGTTTGTATTATGTCTCTATCCGCGAAAATCCGGCTTTACTTCGCCTTTTCAGCGTCCTATTAATTCAATGTGGATCCAAGTCGTAAGGCTTGGTTCTCCTCTGACCCCTGAGTCATAATTTCTTGTGGTGGAAATCGGCTCAGGGGATTTTTTTATTAAGTTTGTCAACCGATTGATCCTATCGAGAGTCAAATCGGAGTAACACCCACCACACTGCGCGACGAAAAGTACATCGCGCGAACTTATCTATTGTCCTTTAAACTATACAACATAAATTCAATTGAGGTTGCAATACCAACCTTTTTAACGTGTGCGGAGTCTTATTACCATCAGCATCGACAATGCCAACCCCAGTGATATAAACGGAGAAACTATGAAACGTACTAGAGCCTTTCTTGCTCTCCTGTGTTTGATGTTTTATAGCACCTTGTTTGCGCAAAACGGTGCTTCTAGGCTGCAGGTCAGTGCCGCGCGAGCTACCGATGCTATCATTATAGACGGCTATTTGAACGAAGCAGTCTGGCGAGGCACCAGCTTCACAGCGTTCAAGCAGCGCGACCCGAACCAAGGGGAAGAGCCGACGGAGAAGACGGAAGTCTGGGTTGCATACGACGATGCAGCGCTCTACATCGCTGCGCGTATGTACGATAGCTCGCCGGATTCCATCATGTCCGTGTTAGGCCGTCGCGACGATTATGTCACAGCCGACTGGTTCGTCGCGTTTATCGACTCGTACTATGACAAGCGCAATGGTTTCTTTTTCATGGTAAGCGCTGCTGGTACGTTAATCGATGGAACCATGTATAACGACGACTGGGATGATTGGTCGTGGGATGGCGTATGGGAAGCGGGCACGACCATCGATAACCAGGGATGGACTGCGGAGTTTCGCATTCCATATTCCCAGTTGCGTTTTCACGACCAGGACAAGTATACGTGGGGAATTAATTTCAAGCGTGAAATCGGCCGCAAGAATGAAACCGATTATCTTGCCTACACGCCGCGTAAAGAAAGCGGCTTTGTCTCGCGCTTTGGCGATCTGGTCGGTATCGAAAAAGTTACCCCGCCCCAGCGCGTGGAAGTTCTCCCGTACGTCAACACGCGTGCCGAATACTCTCCTCGCGTCGATGGCAACCCGTTTAAGGATCGCTCCAAATATCTCCCCGGCATGGGCGCGGATGTGAAGATCGGGTTAGGGAGCAATCTTACGCTGGATGCAACCATCAACCCGGACTTCGGTCAGGTGGAAGTCGACCCTGCCGTTGTCAATCTAAGTGACGTGGAGTCGTACTTTGAAGAGAAGCGTCCTTTTTTTGTAGAAGGAGCGAATACTTTTAGCTTCGGCAGGGGTGGAGCCTCCAGCTTCTGGGGATTTAACTCGTCTATCCCAACGATATTTTACAGCCGCAGAATTGGACGAGCGCCGCAGGGGAGAGCGAATGGAGATTACGTCGACTCCCCGGTCGGTGCACACATCATCGGTGCCGGAAAAATCTCTGGAAAAGTATGGGATGGTTGGAATGTAGGTATGATCCATGCCGTTACTGCTCGGGAATTTGCTCAGGTGCAAACTGCCGGCGTGCGTTCTGAATCCGAAGTTGAACCCGCTTCTTACTACGGCATTGCCCGCCTACAACGCGATTTTAACGATGGTAAACAGGGATTCGGCGTCATCTCTACATTTACGAATCGGTTTTTTGACGACCAACGTTTGGCGGATCAAATCAACGGCAGCGCTCTCGTGACCGGCGTCGACGGCTGGACATTCCTCGATACTTCAAAAACGTACGTCGTCACAGGCTGGTTGGCTGCATCTCACATTACTGGTACTACGAAGAGAATTCTCTCGCTCCAGCAAAGCTCTCAACATTATTTCCAACGCCCGGACGCAACGCATCTTGATATCGATAGCTCGGCTACCTCGCTTACTGGTTATGCTGGCCGCTTCACGATGAATAAGCAAAAAGGCCCAATGACTCTAAACGCTGCCTTCGGATTCACTAATCCAGGTTTTAATTCCAACGACATGGGCTTTTATTCGCGAAATGATTACATGAATGCCCATCTTGTGAGTGGATACAGATGGCCCGACCCGACGGATTGGTACCGCTTTTTCAGCGTTGCGGCTTCGCTCTTCGGCAGCTTTGACTTCCAAGGTAATCCAACGTGGTTGGGCGTGTGGTCTAGCATCAATTACGAATTGCCGAACTATTATTACATCTGGTTGAATTACGCCTACAACCCCGAGACCATCAGCAACAGGCGAACCCGCGGCGGCCCGTTAACAAAGAACCTGCCGGGCTGGGAAATTGATTTGGGTTGGAACTCTGACAGCCGCAAGCCTGTCATGCTCGATATGTTCGGTTTTGTCTATAACGGTGGCGGTGGAATCAGCTACGGTTCTGAACTGAATGTTCAGTGGCGTCCTGCGCCCAATGTTACGCTCAGGGTCGGTCCAGGCTATTTCATTGACGAAATCGGTGCGCAGTGGGTGAACGCGTTCGACGACCCGACCGCAACCGCAACATTTGGACGGCGCTACGTGTTTGCCAACATGAACCAGCGCACACTTTCTGCAAACATCCGCCTGAACTGGACGTTCACACCGCAGCTTAGCCTGCAGCTTTTCGCCCAGCCGCTCATTTCCTCCGGCGACTACTATAACTTCAAAGAGTTGGAACGGCCGAAAAGTTACGACTTCCTTATCTTCGGGACAAACGGCTCGACGTTCGACGGTAACAATTACATTGCCGACCCCGATGGTCCAGGCCCAGCGGCACCTCTGGCGCTTGGCAATCCGGACTTCAATTTCAAATCCCTGCGCGGCAACGCAGTGCTTCGGTGGGAATACCGACCCGGCTCCACGCTGTATTTTGTCTGGACACAAAGCCGCTCCGATTACGAGAACCTCGGAGAATTCCAATTGCGCCGTTCGTGGAGCAGGCTCATCGACGCGGACACAGATAATATCTTTATGGTGAAATTCACCTATTGGTGGAGCATGTAACGCGCAGATTTAACTGATTTGTGCGGATTCACACAGATTCGTACACCAAAATAAATGCAGTACAACAACGGGAAGTTCTTTTTCAAGGGCTTCCCGTTTGTCGTTTCTGAAGCAACATTCCATAAGAATCTCCGTATCTTTCGTTATATTTGACTGAGCCTAAGTTTTAAGTCCCCCTTCTTCTCAAGGAGGGGTTAGTCCCGTCCCGAACTTTGTTCGGGACGAGGATTCTCGTCTTTGGCATCGCCAAAGACGGAAGGGTGGTTAGCTTTTCAAAAAAAAGGAGGAGCTATGCTCAAACGATTTACGCTTGTTGTTCTCGTTCTTGTTGGCATCAACCACCTCTTCGCACAAACCGCCGCCGACTCCGCCGCAATTCGTGCGACTGCGCTCAATTATGTCGAAGGCTGGTACGAAGGCAACGTCGAACGCATGACGAAAGCGCTCCACCCGGAGCTCGCCAAACGCATTATGGTGAAGGACGATGTGACCGGCAAAGAGTGGCTCGACCACATGGGAGCGGAAAAACTCATCAGAGGCGTGCGTCGCGGCTTTGGCAAAGAAACCCCGAAAGACCAGCAGCAGAAGGACGTCTACATTCTCGATATTTATCAGAATGCCGCGAGCGTAAAGGCTATCATGTCCGGCTGGATCGACTATATGCACATGGCAAAATGGAACGGCGAATGGAAAATCGTTAACGTGTTGTGGGAATATAAGCCTCGCCCGAAAACTAATTAAGCAATCTCAAAAATTTATTAACTTGTCATCGCGAGCGTTCTTCAGCGAAGTCCCGAAGGGATCCCTTCGGGACAATCTCGCTTTCCGCTCGGGTTGGGATTACTTCTAAACCTTTAGGAGTGTCTTAATTCTCCAATGAAAAACACCACACGGAAGGAGATCCGAATGCAAATGTCTAAAGTATTGCGATGTGTTGTCTTATTGTCACTGACCTGCACAAGCGCCTTCGATTTCGCCAACGCGCAATCATCTTCTCGTATGAAGCCCGCGTACGCATCCGAGAACCCGATCACCGAGCCTCGGTTGTTCGGTGAAGGCGTAATCTCGACACCCGACGATGAGTTAAACGCAACATTCTCAGCGGACGGCAATACAATTTATTTTTCCAAAAACGTTCCTGGTAGACTTGGCGTACTCGTGGAATCGCATTTTGTGAACGGGCAATGGACGAAGCCCATCGTGCTGCCGTTTTCCGGACAATATAACGACTACGACCCATGTCTTTCTGCCGACGGGAAGAAAATGTACTTTTGCTCTAATCGGCCACTTCCGGGAAAAGAACGGCGTAACTACGATCTGTACGTCGTGGAGCGAACCGCCAATGGATGGGGGGAACCACAAAACCTCGGACCGGTGGTAAATGCTGACGGCGACGAATTCTATCCATCCGTTTCGAATGACGGAACGCTAATCTTTAGCGCCAACCGGCCGGGTGGCAAAGGCAATTTCGATATCTATATGTCAACTTGGGCGGGTGGGAAATATAGCGAGCCGGTAAACCTCGGCGATTCAATCAACGTTGCCACAGGGGAGATCGATAATTACCTTGCGCCCGATAAAAGCTATATCATTTTCGCGGGTTACAATCGTCCCGATTCCTACGGTAACGGGGATTTATACATCAGCCAGTGGAAGGACAGCACATGGACGAAGGCACGCAACCTTGGACCCAAAATTAATTCGAATCAGCGTGAGTATTGCCCAATAGTGACTCCTGACGGCAAATATTTTTTCTGGACGAGCTTCCGCAGCTTTGCCGATAAACCACTCGAAAAGCCGATTACCTATGACGAACTCTTAAAAGAGCTGAGGGGTACGCTCAACGGTAACGGGAATATTTATCAAATCGATATCAGCGAGCTGGGAATTCAATAATCATGCACGAAAGGAAGGATGGATGCGAATCATCGTTTATCGGTTTGGTGCTGTAGTACTGTTGTTGACTCTGATGGTGCATGCGCCTCTTCTAGGACAACAAACCCCGCGGGAAGTTCGGATTGCTGGCGTTGATGGGTTACTATTGCGGGGTGTATTATACACCGCGCCAGCCGAAGCTCCGGCTATCCTGCTCTTGCATCAATGCGATCGTGAAGGAATGCCGACGGGTTATGAAAAATTAGCAACGCTGCTCTCTCTACGCGGATTCCATGTATTGATGTTGGACTTTCGGGGATACGGCGGCAGTAAAGATCAGAAATTCACTGGAGCTGAGAGCACATGGGAAGAAGCGGGGAAGTTCTTTGAGAGTGACACCGAAGCTGCATACCAGTTTCTTATTTCACAGTCGAATGTGTTAAAATCGAAGATTGGAGTGGTGGGATCAAGCTGCGGCGTCAGACAGGCGATTCTCCTCGCCGAACGGCACAGCGACATCGGGACGTTCGTTTTCCTCTCCGGCACAATTCGTGACCTTTCTGAATCTGCCCTTGCGTTAAACAACAAGCCTGTCTTGAGTATTGCGAGCGAGGGGGATACCAGATTTGCCGAGGCTATGAGGAAGGTATTTGACCATTCGAAGCATCCAGAGAGCCGGTTCGTGCTCTACAAAGGCGAAGACCATGGAACTCCTCTCTTCAATCTCGACAAGCGTCTTGAACCTGCTATCGTGGAATGGCTTGAACTGCATCTGAACAATAAATGAGTCAGTCCCAATTCTGAGCGGAATCATAACAATGTAAGCACGGGAATGTTCTTGGAACAGAACTTCCCGTGTTTTATTTTACGAGGCTTATAATGAAACCAGCCTAGCGCACCCTTCCCTAACATTAGGGAAGGGCAGGGGATGGGTTTAGCAAACTTATGCCTCAAACTCCTCAACATATTGCCTTCATCTGTTTCTCTCACGCTCTCGGCGGGCTGGAACTCTCCGCTCTTCGGCTTGGTGTTGCCATGCTGCAACGCAACGTCGCGATATCCATTATCGCACCGGAAGGCTCGCCCCTCGCTCGCAGGGCGGCGGGGTCGAACATCCCCCATATTCCGATTACCCCTCGTTTGAAGTATGGCGATGTGTTTGCCGCAAGAAAACTGGCTCGCACGCTCAACGAGCAGAACATCGACTCAGCAATCATCATGCAGTCGAAGGATATTCACCTCGCAGCTCTTGCTTCGTTTTCAGCTCGTAAAACGAAATTTGTCTTCCTCCAGCAAATGCAATCGGGATTCAACAAGCGCGGTTTTGTCCATACATGGATGTACTCGAGACTCTCGCTCTGGATAACGCTCACAGAGAGAATGAAAGAAGATGTGGCAAAGTTTACCCGTTTCCCGGTGGGGAAGGTCCTCGTCAACCCCATCGGCGTCGACGTTTCGAAACTCGACCCAACTCACCACTCCCGGCAAACATCGCGTGTGGCATTCAAATTGCCCGAAAAGAAATTCCTTATCGGCGTGCTCGGGAGACTGGACCCGCAAAAAGGGCAGGAGATGCTCTTGCTCGCCGCGCCGGAAATCCTCAAACGCCATCCCGATACAGCGCTCGTGATTGCAGGAGACGAAACGGCAGGCGAGAAAGGCTATGCCGCCCGTTTGCACGAGCTTGCACGGCGGCTCGGAATCGAGCGCTCTGTAGTCTTTCTTCCGTTTACAGATCGCGTGGCGGAATTCATGTCGGCGCTCGATGTTTTCGTACTGCCTTCGTTTTCGGAGACGTTTGGCTACGTGCTCGTCGAGGCCATGGCGATGGAAAAGCCTGTTGTGGCGACGAACGCAGGTGGTGTCCCAGAAATCATCGAACATGGAAAAACGGGGTTCCTCGTTGAGCCGCGCGACCCCGCCGCGCTTGCGCAGGCAGTCATTCTCTTGATCGAAGACGATACGCTTAGCGTCTCTTTGGGCAGAACCGCCCGCGCAAAAGCCCTGCAACAATACGACATCAACCGCTGCGCCCAACAACTGCTTGAAGCGATAAGCGCACAATAGTAAAGGGACAGGGAAATCTTCAAACAAACAGAATGTCCCCCTATCGAAGGAGGACCTGCCTGCCGGCAGGCGGGCGCGAGCGTTTTTCAGCGAGCAGGGGGTTACAAGAACTACGCTAACAATTGCTTGAGGCGACCTGCAATACGTAGAGCGAGTTGAAGTCCCATAGGGGACAAAATGTCTATAGCACAAGAAGAAAATGAGGAGAGCTCTTTCAGGAGCTATATACGTGGTAGAATGGACACCAAAAATACCCTGTCCTATTCGTATGCCGCCGTTCGTCATATTCTTGAAACCCAATAGTATTCTTCACACTACATAGTAGGAGGCAGTCATGTCGAAGAAAGATTATATGTTCATTTTCCACGGCGGGTCGTACGATGGACTTTCACCCGACGAAGTCCAGAAGAATATGGAGAAATGGTTCGGCTGGATAGAAAAATTACGGAATAAAGGCGTTTACAAAGCAGGCGAAGCCCTTGAGAAAACGGGCAAAATGCTTTCTCAGAAGAACGGAAAGTATATCGTCGACGGGCCCTTTGCGGAATCGAAGGAACTGGTCGGTGGATTCTTCATTGTCGAAGCAGGCAGCCTCGACGAAGCCGTCGAGATGGCTAAGGATTATCCTGATTTTTCCAACGGCGGTAGCGTCCAAGTTCGCGAGGTACGGGTTATTCCCGAACCGTAATTGACCGTGAATCATTCCGAAGCACATCAACTTGCCGAACACCTCTTTCGGCGTGAGGCTGGCAGGATAGTCTCGACGCTGACAAGGGTGTTCGGCATCGACCGCATGGAGCTTGCCGAAGACGTTGTGCAGGAGGCGCTCTTGAAGGCTCTTCAGCAATGGCCCTACAAGCGCATCCCGGACAACCCTTCGGCGTGGCTCATGCAGGTGGCGAAAAACCGTGCGCTGGATATCCTGCGCCGCGAGCAGAATTTTCGCGAGAAAGAATCCGCCATCGTCGCGGAGTTCGATCACCATAGCACCGGCGAATACGAAGAACTGTTTCTTGAGAATGAAATTCATGATGACCAGCTCCGGATGATGTTCGCCTGTTGCCATCCATCGCTTTCAGAAGAGTCGCAAGTCACGCTCACGCTGAAAACGCTCTGCGGATTTAGCTCGGCGGAAATCGCCCGCGCATTCCTCACGAACGAAGAAACAATCAACAAACGGCTGGTGCGGGCGAAGCAGCGCCTTCGTGATGCCAACGTGGAGCTCGAAATACCCGCTGGCGGCGAGCTTCTGTCTCGTCTCGATGCCGTACTCAAGGCGATCTACTTGCTGTTTAACGAGGGTTATAAAGCCTCGCATGGCGACGACCTCATTCGTCGCGAGCTCTCCGACGAAGCAATCCATCTCTGCCGTGTGCTCATGGAGCATCCGGCAGGGAAATCGCCCTCAGCTTCCGCGCTCCTCGCCTTAATGTTACTGCACGCAGCGCGGTTTCCGGCTCGGATGGATGATCAAGGGAATCTATTGCTCCTCAAAATGCAAAATCGCTCGCTATGGGATAGGCGTATGATCGTCGAAGGCATCACGTACCTTGACCAATCAGCGGACGGTGAGTTGATTACCGAGTATCACCTACAAGCCGGCATTGCCGCATGCCATTGCCTCGCCCCGAGTTATGAAGATACCGACTGGGAGAAAATTTTGATGCTGTATAACATGCTTATCCAGGCGAACGATTCTCCCGTGGTGCTTCTCAATCGAGCGATCGCCCTCGCAAAAGTGCAGGGACCCGAAGCTGGCGTCAAAACGATTGAGGAGATTCGAAGTTCCAAGCGGCTCGACTCCTATTATTTACTATATGCAGTACTAGGAGAGTTGTATTTTGAGATGAAGCGCTACGAAGAGGCGGCAACTCACTTCCGCCGCGCACTCGAGCTCACCTCTGTCCGCTCTGAGCAGGACTTCCTGTCGAGAAAGTTGGAGGATGTGACAAAATTTAACATGAATTGACCAAGAAGGAGGCGGTATGCCAAAGCAAAAATATTTATGCATTCAACGAAGTCAACCCGGGACGTTCGAGAAACCATCCCAAATCGAAATGGAAAAAATGTACGCCTTATTCAACTCATGGATGGAAAAGTATAAGGACAACATCGCCGATATGGGAGGGAGGCTAAAGAAGGGGAAGATTGTCACAACCGAAGGTGCAACAGATGGACCCTTTATGGAAGCAAAAGAGGTCATCGGCGGTTACATGATTGTCTCTGCGGAAAGTCTGGAGGAGGCAACGGAGGTAGCTCGCCAGTGCCCCGGCGTGGTACGACCCGGGTCAAGCCTTGAAATTCGAGAGATCAGCACCACGTGACCTCCCATTTCTAACCCATTAAGACAAAAGGGAAAAAATGTATGATAGAAATCAATATGTTACAGATCAATGTCGTTGCGGTCATTGCGGCAACGGCTGCGAGTTTCATCCTTGGATTTGCCTGGTACGCAAAACTCTTTGCCAAGCCGTGGATCAAAGAAATGGGTTACGACCCGAGTATGAGGCCTAGCGCGAAAACCATGGCTAAAGGCATCGCACTCATGGTCGTTGGAAATTTCCTGTTCGCGTGGGTCCTTGCTTTTTACCTGGCAGGCTGGCTCCTGCTTCCGGGTAATCCCATCGAATTCGGGACACTCGCGTTTGCAATTAATTCCGCACTTTCTGTATGGATTGGCTTTTTTGTACCCGTTCATTTGAGCCGAGTCGTTTGGGAAAAACATTCATGGAAGTTATTCTTCATCAACAGCGGATATCATTTGGTCGCGACGGGAATTGTTGCGTTGATCCTCGTGTATTGGAAATAAGATGAACTATGCCATTTGACGAACAACTCGCATCACGTATACGGAAACTTCTTTCAAGGAAAAAGCACGTCGAGGAAAAACGAATGTTCGGCGGCATAGCGTTCATGATACGCGGCCACATGTCGTGTGGAATAGCCAAAAGAAAACTCATGGTGCGCGTCAAACTCGACCGCTATCCCAACTTGCTCAAAAAACCTCACGCCCGCAAAATGACTTTTACGGGCAAACCTCTTAAGGGATTCCTCTATATCAACCCGGACGGCTATAAGACGCAAAAGGGACTGCAATTTTGGATCGACCAAGCACTCCAATTTGCGCAATCCAAACCACTCAAAAACCCTGCCAAACAAATTATAAATTTTAAGTAAAGATTTTATAAAACTTAAGTTGACAAACGCCTCCCCTCGGTGTATATTGGAGTTCATTGATATTACATTATTGTAAAATTTACAAAATATAATAATCCCCTTCCCTAAATTTTAGGGAAGGGGCAGGGGATGGGTTCAAAAATTTTACAAAATTGGTACAATCTTTTTACCAAAATTGTACAAACAAATTACAAATCTTGTATTGACGAGCCGGGGTGTGGTTGTGTATATTGTGTTATGCTGATTTTGAGCATTTAGGCTTTTTGTCCCCCTAACCAAGGGGGACGCGCTCGATGAGCCGTGGCTCATCGAACGCAGGGGGTTTCTTTACCGGTGGCATGGATGAACGCGTACATCCGCAAACCGTCATAAATCCGTATTGTTCCTAAGTAATCCGAAGGTGTAAGGCCTTGGCAGCCTCCCGACAAGTTCGAGGCGTATCTGCGGTCGCTCCGCAGAAGGCTCCAAGGTGAATCGCTGAACATACAATAGCTGTTCAAAGCCAAGAAAAATTTCAGCCTCGTGCCTCGTCGCCCGTGCTACGGGTACCAAACGGGCTGATGCGTCGATTTGGCGAAGGTGAGGATATATACCTGCCTACCGGCAGGCAGGTCCTCGCCTGCATCAACGACGGCTCTACCGGACGAAACAGCCGTACCGGTCGAGCGCAACAGGCACGTCCCGCAACGGCAACGCGGGAACACCTTCGGTTCTTAGGAATATTAAAGCAGTAATCAGAATTCAGGAGTCAGTAATCAGAAGAAAAGAATAGAAGACATATCGTAGGCTTAGCGCTTTGTTGTCCCCCTCCCTGAGGGGGAAGACCGCCAAAAGCGGTCAGGGGGAGGTGTATCCGCTATAGCACTTTCGTGCCTTTGTGTCTTTGTGGTAAAGTATCTTTACAAAACATATCGCACATCAAAATCGCCCACAATAAGATGTAATTCTGAAGCGCAAACAGCGCATAGGAAGTCGTGTGCGCGTTCTGTATTTTTCCCCTTCCTTTTCAAGGAGGGGTTAGGGGTGGTTAGTTTTTCTGATGTCTGACTATTGAATTCTGGTAAACAACTTCCCCGGCAATTGCCGAACAAGTCCCTTGAACTCCAGCGACAGCAAATTCACGAGTGCGTCGGTGGGAGAGACATTGGCAGACTCCGCAATGGCGTCAATGTGGGTTGGCTCGGATTTAATGGCATCGTAAATCTTTTGCTCAAAGAGGGTAAGGTCAACCTTCGGTTGCTTCACTCGCACTTTGGTTTTCGAGCCGGCGCTCAGTTGCAATTCTTCGAGCACGTCGTCGATGTTGGTCACCAGCTTCGCCCTGCCTTCGCGTATCAATTTATGCGCGCCCCGGCTTCGCTTTTCGGTGATGTTCCCCGGCACGGCGAACACCTCGCGATTCTGGTCGAGTGCCGTTGTCGCAGTAATCATCGCGCCGCCGTCTTCTGCCGATTCGATCACGACAGTACCGAGCGACAGTCCGCTAATAATCCGGTTGCGCCGCGGGAAGTTCGGCGCATCCGGCTTTGTGCCCATGGGAAATTCCGAGACCACAACGCCCTTCGCGGCGATTTTATCGAGGAGCTTCTTGTTCTCCGGCGGGTAAGGCACATCAAGCCCGGAGCCGATGACGGCAATCGTTCTGCCGCCAGCTTTGATTGTCGCTGAGTGGACGAACGTATCGACACCACGAGCCAAACCGCTCACAGTGGTGATATCGAGCTTTGCAAGCTCTCTGCCGAACTGCTCTGCAATTTGCTGCCCGTACGGCGTCGGGTGCCGCGTGCCGACGATGGCAACGGATTGCGCGTCTGCTGCGTCAAATTTCCCCAGCACGAACAGCAGCGCGGGTGGGTCATAGATTTTCTTCAGCAGCAGGGGAAATTCATCATCCCATTGCGTGACAATACGCCCGCCGATTTTGTTCAGCCGCTTCAGTTGCTCGTCTGCAAACGCTTCCCCGTCTGTGTGATGAGCGATGTAGGATGCGAGTTTCTTATCGATGCCGGGGACCTGTGCCAGCTCGCGCGGAGATGCCGACAGCACATCCGCCGGATCGCCAAAGTGTGAAACGAGCGCGCGAATTTTCAACGGGCCAATACGCGGAACGGAGGAAAGTCGAAGCAGGTCGCGGACGTTGAACATGGTTGGTGGCATCATTTAAGACAAGAGAGGATGCAACTGTTAATTCTTGATGTCAACAGATAATCCATCAACAACCGCCACAATGATCGTATGCACCGGAACATCTTTGCGCTTGAGCAATTGCTGGGCGGCGGCGCCCTCCTGCACCACAAGCACCGTATCGCCTACGCCTGCGTCCACATGGTCGATAGCGAGCATGTCCCTGCCGATTGGCTTGCCATCGAGGTCGATAGGCTGAACAATGAGCACCTTGTACCCTTTCAGGCTCTCATTTTTTTGCGTGGCGACGATTGTGCCGGTGACTTTGGATAACGTCATGGTATTTGTAGGGGCACAATATATTGTGCCCCTACGCTAAATCAATGATTCCTCAGAATCTCATCCTGAAATTTCTTCACGAGGCTGTTTGCTTCCGGCTTCGTGGGCGCTTCCGCGATGATGCGGATGATCGGCTCGGTATTCGATTTTCTCAAGTGCACCCACGAGTGCGGGAAATCGATCTTGACGCCGTCCATGTTGGAGATCCGTCCATTCTTGGCGTACCGGTCGATGACCTGGCGCAGCCTGTCGTTCGCATTCATCGTGCCGAGCGTAATGCGGCCTTTGGTGATTTCATACTGCGGAAGAGTTTTCTTGAACTCGGAAATCGGCCCGTCGAAATCCGCCAGCGCCTGCATCACGAGCGCCGTGCCGACAAGAGAATCCCTGCCCAAATGCAATTTCGGCAGAATGACGCCGCCGCTGCCTTCGCCGCCAATGAGCGCGTTAAGTTCCTTCATCGCACCGGTAACGTTAATTTCACCCACGGGCGTGCGCACGACTTCTGCACCATAGTGTTTTGCAATATCGTCTATCGCACGCGTGGTCGATTGATTCACCACTATTGTATATGGCGGTGAGCTTTTTCCTTTTGTTTTTTTACTTGATGATGCTTCCTTGCCCAATACGAAATTCACAACCGTCGCAATGGTATATTCTTCGCCTAACGGCTCGCCTTTTTCGTTAATCAATACAAGCCGGTCTGCATCCGGGTCAACGGCAATACCGAGGTCTGCGCGCTCTTGTTTAACCCGGGCGCAGAGGTCGCCCAGGTTTTCCGGTATCGGCTCTGGCGTGTGCGCAAAGATACCGGAAGCGTCGCAGTTCATTTCGACGACAGTGCAGTCAAGCTCACGCAGCAGCTTTGGAATGACTATTCCGCCCGCGCCGTTTACGGCATCGACGACTACCTTAAACTTTTTACGCTTGATGCTTGTCGAATTGATGTAGGGAAGAGAGAGGACTTCGCGGATGTGCAGGTCGAGAAAACTGGGGTCGGAAACATGCTTGCCTTGCCGGTCCCAGGCGGCATAAATACGGACAGGGTTATCGGCTAACGCCCAGAGCTTTCGGTTTTCCCCCGCATTGAGGAAGAGTCCGGATGAAGCAATAAACTTCATTCCATTCCATTCGACCGGATTATGGCTAGCGGTGACCGAGATTCCACCAGGTACTTTAGCCTTTTCAACGGCAAGCTGCACGGTGGGTGTCGGACAGATGCCGAGGGCAATCACATCGCATCCGGCTGCAAGGAGTGTCGAGGAGATGATATTGCCGAGGAGCTTTCCAGTCGCCCTGCCGTCTCGCCCTAGAATGACGGGGCCGCGATTGCAATACTCTGCGAAAGCCGAGCTGTATTTGACGACGGTTTCAGGTGTCAATTCGGGACCTACAACGCCCCGAATACCGGAAATGCTGATCATTAGTGCCATGGTGCCTATGCTTTATGAACGAAGTCGGATGTCCAGCCGGCGAGGTGAACTCTCACGCAACTCAAACCGTGTCGAATATACAGAATGACTACGCGAGATGCAACAAAAAGTACGATTCAAGAGAAGGCAGCGTGGTGCTCCCAAGGGACAGGCATGTCGCCTGCGGAGTAACAGGAAGAACTCATCCAACTTGAATTTCAACCGAAGGGGAGTTATTTTATTATCTAACAGCAAAGAACAAAATACACACTTGAGCGTCTAAAAGTTACACATGAAAAAAATCATCCTTTCGAGCATATTGTGCATTGCCATCGTCGCGTGCGATGAGGACGACCTGTTTCCGGATTACGGACCCACTTTGCCCGTCATTGCCTTCAAAGGTCCCGTAACATCATCGGACCACCCCGAGGCTGAGAATATCGTTGGGTGGATAAGCGAGTTCAATGCATTCACAACTTCGCTGAATATCTTTTATGATATCGAGCCTTCAGTCTCGGACAGCACGCACACATGGTCGACTGTCCAGGGTGGCGTTACCAATACGCTTACCGGCACACTGTTGCCCGGTGGTGGTTACGATTGGAAGCTAGTCCTCAACGGCAAACGAGACGATACGACAACATTTAACAATTGGACTGCGTTTGAAGGCATTGTCGATTCTGCTCGGCGAAATGCCGACTGGGAGATTTACGCTGAAAACACGACAGTCAAGAACAAGGATTTTCTGTGGACGATTTCTTCCAGCATCTCACTCGTCGGAACGTTGAATGTGTACACAGGCGATGTGATAACCGGTTCTGTCGTTATTACTGATAACGCCAACGACACAGGAGTAATAGAAATCTTTGAAAACGGCGTGAAGAGATACAGAGCGATTTGGACTTCCAGCGGCACGGGTTATTATTGGTACTATGATGAGAATGGAAACGTAACTAGCGAGAGTCCGTGGCAATAGTGCCTTCGTTGGTCGGGTTTTGTCATTCAATAAAGTTTAGGCGCAGTAAAGTTTTTTTGTTGTTAAATAA
The DNA here is from genome assembly GCA_022616555.1 of Ignavibacteriota bacterium. Taxonomy (GTDB): domain Bacteria; phylum Bacteroidota; class Ignavibacteria; order UBA10030; family UBA10030; genus JAKEEG01. The sequence continues at coordinate 31,711 of JAKEEG010000038.1, forward strand.
TTTTTCTTCTGTAATTTCTTCGTCTCTTTTGCCCCCCTCACTGAGGGGGTAGGGGGAGGTTCCGTACGTATAACACCCCTATCGTGCTCATATTTCAAACGCTTGTCGGCCGTCTGAGGCTTTGTCTTGAATGTTTCTACGCGCTTGCTTACCTTACTCGCGGGGTAAGAAGGGAGCAAGTACATGCCGTATACTGAAGACGAGCGAAATGAGTTATTGAAACTCGCGCGTACGAGCATTCAAGCAGTGTTGGAAAACAATCCGGTGCCGGAAGTTTCTTCCGCGTCCCCGGCGTTCAATGAGCCGCGCGGCGTTTTTGTTACGCTGAGAATGGGCGGAGAGCTGCGGGGATGCATCGGTTACATCGAGCCTAAACATGCCCTTGCCGCCGCCGTGCAGGAAATTGCTCAAAAGGCGGCGTTTGAAGACCCCCGCTTTCCAATGCTCACAAAAGATGAGCTCACTGTTGCGGAAATTGAAGTATCGGTGCTGATGCCGATTGAGCGGGTGAACGACGTAGCGGAAATCGAAATCGGGAAGCACGGGTTGGTGGTGGAGTTCGGTGGATCGCGCGGGCTTCTGTTGCCGCATGTTGCAACCGCCTACAAATGGGACCGAGAGCAATTTTTGCGTCAGGCTTCCGTCAAAGCAGGCTTGCCTCCCGAAGCATGGAAAAGTCCTGGTGTAACGATTTACAAATTTTCGACTGAAACGTTCAGCGACCACGTCCATTCCCATCATTCCTCATGACAGTTGCACCTGTTATTCGCGAACCGGCGGTGGCTGGGCTGTTCTATCCTTCTCGTCCTGTTGAGCTGAAGAAGGATATAGAGCAATTGTTGCATGATGCGCGCCCAACTGTGCCGAGCGGGAGTGTGCGAGCGTTGATTTGCCCGCATGCGGGATATATCTACTCCGGCTCAACAGCTGCAATGGGGTACAAGCTGCTTGCCTCGTTGCGCTTCGACTCGGTTGTTGTCGTTGGGCCAAGTCATAGGGAGTACTTCCCCGGCATGACCGTTTTTCCTGGCGAGGCATATAGGACGCCACTGGGTGATGTCCTTGTCGATACGGAATTGCGCGATGAGCTGCTCAAGCATTCAAAGGAGATAGTCTTGTCGGACGCGGGGCATAGAAAAGAACATGCGATCGAGGTGCAATTGCCATTTCTCCAGCATGTGCAGCACAATGCAAAATTTCTTCCGGTTGTCATGGGCGACCAGCGACGCTCGGTGTGCGATGCGTTATCGGACGCGCTCACAGAATGCATCGGCAATCGTAATGTTCTTCTGGTGGCAAGTTCCGACCTTTCGCACTATCACCATCACGAAGAAGCGGTCAAGCTCGACAGCAAAATTCTTGATGACATAGAATCATTCAACCCCGACCGTTTGCTGGACAAGCTTGAGCGCCACGATGCCGAGGCGTGCGGCGGCGGCCCGATGGTAGCCGTGATGAAAACAGCGCGCAGGCTTGGCGCGACGACATCCCACGTAATACAGTACTGCACGTCCGGCGACATCTCAGGCGAAAAAGGTTCCGTCGTCGGCTATCTCGCCGCGGCGTTTACGGGAGCGAGCTGAGTGGCAAAGCACAGCGCGGCACTTCGCGTAAGCATAGTTGGCGCGGGCAACGTTGGCAGCGCGTTCGCATCGCTCTTTCGAAGCAAAGGCATAAGAGTTCTCTCTGTCATCAGCAAGCACAGATCTTCCGCACGAGCGGCTGCACGGCGAGCCGAGTGCAAACGCTACTCCGACCGCCTTTCGGATGTACATCCCGACACGAATTTCTTGCTTCTCGCCGTACCGGATGGAAGCATCCGCAGTATCGCGCGGGAAATTGCTCGTTCTGCGCCGCTTGATTTTCGTCGCGTGTTTGTTGCGCACACGTCGGGCGCTTTAACCAGCGAAGAATTGAGGCCGTTGCAGGAATTAGGTGCGTCAACCTTTTCGTTCCACCCGATCCAAAGCTTTTCCGGAACGTTCTCCCGCACCCAGCAACTCAAAGCATTTGAGAAGATCTCTTACGGAGTGGAGAGCTCCCCGCGAACGATAAGGTTCGCGAAACACATCGCACGTAGGATTGGCGGGAAAATACTTCATGTTCCAAAAGAGGGAAAAATTTTGTATCATCTTGCGTGTGTGTTTGCATCGAATTACAGCGTTGTGCTCTTCAGCGTAGTTGAGCAGTTGCTGAACGTGTTCGGCAATGCGGCGTCGATGCAGCATTTTCGGAGATTAGTCGAAACAAGCATTGAGAATGTGTTTCGGTACTCATCGCGAAAAGCACTCACAGGCCCGATTGCCCGCGGCGATGTTGCAACCGTGCAAGCGCATCTTCAATCTCTCGTCGGAAGAAATAAGCATATTCGGCACGCTTACAACGTGTTAGGGCGGTTGGCATTCGAATTGGCTAAGCGTGAGAAGAAGTTGTCCCCGGCACAAATTCGTGCCCTGAAAGCTATCCTCCATTAATGACAAAACAAAAATTACTCGAACGCATCAACCGCGAATGGGAGCAGTTAGCCACTGTCCTGTCGTCGTTGGATGATGATGCGAAGCTGGAGCCCCGTTCGCCGGGTGGGCGGTCTATCAAAGATGTCATGGGACGCATTAGCGGCTGGGAGAGCGTCGCATTGGAGCGTTTAGGCAGAATGAAACGCCGCGAGCCGATTGAACTGATTCCCGACGAACAAGTGGAAGAATGGAACAGGAAGTTTTACGAGCTTCGCCGTGACTGGAAGCTCATGATTGTCGAAGGAGAATTTGAAAACGTGCACGTCAGACTATTGCAGGAAATCGAGCGCTTGGATGACGCGGTATGGGATAAGAATGAATCGCAGGTGCATGAATGGCTGCCCACACTTACGTTCGGGCAGTATGCCATGCATAGCGTGGCTTTTGAGCGTAACACAAACGGCAATGCGAAAGGGAAGGCACGATGAAAGCCCTCATTGCCAGCGGGGGCCGTGGCACCCGGCTTCGCCCGATCACGCACACGCAGAACAAGCATCTTATTCCCATCGCCAATAAGCCGATTTTATTTTACGCGATTGAGACGGTGGTGGAAGCGGGCATTCGTGATATAGGCATCGTGTACAACGCGGAGAGCAAAGAGGTTCCGGAGTTTATTGGCAACGGCTCAAAGTGGGGCGCAAATATTTCCTACCTACCTCAGCAAAAGCCGGGCGGACTCGCGCAAGTTGTGGGGCTTGCCGAATCGTTTATGGCAGGCGAGCCTTTTATTTTTTATTTGGGCGATAACATGGTGGTGGGCGGAGTGAAGCGATTCATCGATGAATACGAGAGAAGCAAAACGAACTGCTTTCTCACGCTCGCGCAGGTGAAGGACCCTGAGCGCTTTGGCGTGCCGGAAATCAAAAACGGCAGGATCATAGGCGTTGAGGAAAAACCGAAATCCCCCAAGAGCCAATACGCTGTCGCAGGCATTTATTTGTACGATAAGCATATTTTTGAAGCTGTGCGAAGCTTGAAGCCAAGCATGCGCGGCGAGCTGGAGATTTCCGACGCGCACCAGTGGCTCATCGACAACGGCTACAGTATCGGCTATACGGAAATTACCGGCTGGTGGAAGGATACCGGCAAGCCGTCCGATTTACTGGAAGCGAACCGCCTTATTCTCGATAACATCAAACCGCGCATCGACGGCGATGTCGACAAGCAATCCGATGTCGCAGGTAAAGTGGTGATCGAGGCGGGTGCAAAAATCGTGAACAGCAAGATCCGCGGTCCCGTCATCATCGGCAAGGATTGCGTGATAGAAAACAGCTATGTCGGACCGTTCACAGCAATAGGGAGCCGAACGCAAATTCGACATAGCGAAGTGGAATACAGCATCGTGCTGGACGAGTGTAAAATCCTGAGCGTGCACACGCGCATCGAAGGCAGCATCCTCGGCCACGACGTGGAGATTGTGGAATCCAACGGCAAGCCGCGCGTGCACCGCTTTATGATCGGCGACCAGAGCAGGATTGAGATAACGTAACGGATGGGATATGGGTTGCGGGAAAAATCAAGATGACTCTTTCGTGCGAGTGTCATGATCTATCCCCCTCATTGAGAGGGAGGAACTCAATATTAAATCCAACTTACAAGTATATATGTGAAAAAGATGAATACCTTCCAAACCTTACTTTATCAATCCAGCAACGGCATCGGCACTATTACCATCAACCGTCCCGATAAGCTCAACGCTCTCAACGCGCTCGCGAAGCAAGAGCTCGCGCAATTGCTCGACTCTATCAAGCATGACAACGACACGCACGTCGTGATTATTACCGGAGCGGGGGAGAAGTCGTTCGTCGCAGGCACGGACATTGGCGAGCTGACAAAACTTGACGCGGAAAGCGGCAAGCTGTTTGCCGTGGGTGGACAGGAGGTGTTCGACCGCATCGAGAATCTCGGCAAGCCCGTTATTGCTGCGATAAATGGTTACGCATTGGGCGGCGGATGCGAGCTTGCTTTGGCATGCCATATCAGGATTGCATCGGAGAATGCGAAATTCGGTCAGCCGGAAGTCAACCTCGGCATCATCCCCGGCTACGGTGGCACCCAGAGGCTCGCGCGGCTCATCGGCAAGGGTAGAGCCATGGAACAGATTTTAACCGGCGACCAAATCGATGCACAAGAAGCATTGCGTATCGGATTGGTCAACAAAGTCGTGCCTCTTGCGGATTTGATGAAGACTGCGGAAGCGATGGCGCAGAAAATTGTTTCCAAAGGTCAAGTAGCTGTGCGTTTGGCGTTGAAAGCTGTGAACATGACGGACGAAACCAACCTCACCGACGGCTTGGCGCTCGAGGCGAGTTTGTTCGGCGTATGCTGCGGCTCGGAAGATTTTAAAGAGGGCACGAAAGCATTCTTGGAAAAACGAAAACCCAATTTTCAGAATCGGTAGGACAGACATCCCTGTCTGTCGTTCCTTAAATATGAATTACGGAGGCTCCAATCAGTAAGCAAGCGGATAATAAACCCGTAGACCAAGCGAAATTCATGGAGAAAATCGTGTCGCTCGCGAAGCGGCGCGGGTTCGTTTACCAATCGAGCGAAATCTACGGCGGACTGAACGGCTGCTGGGATTTCGGTCCCATGGGTGTCGAGTTGCTCAACAATGTGAAGCAGCAGTGGTGGAAGAATATGACGTACCGCGAGAACGTGGAGGGCATCGACGCGAGCATTCTCATGCACCCGCGCGTGTGGGAAGCCTCCGGGCACGTGGAGAACTTCACCGACCCGATGGTGGATTGTAAACAGTGCAAAGCGCGCTACAGACTGGACGTGTTGTTCGATGAGCTTTCTGTCAAAAAGAAAAAGGATGTCCTACGCGAACTAGAACCCGGAAAATTCGAAGGCCAGCAGAAAGACGATGTCGTCGTCGCGGAATTCGCAAAACGAACTGAAACCGATGAAGCCTCCGCGCAGATTGCGAAACTTTTGCCCTGTCCCAACTGCGGCAATAAAGGAACATTCACAGAAGCGCGCAAGTTTAACCTGATGTTCAAAACGTTTGTCGGTCCAGTTGAGGATTCCTCAGCAGCAGTCTTCCTGCGCCCCGAAACAGCTCAGGGGATTTTCGTCAACTTCTTGAATGTCCAGAGCGCCGGGCGGCAGAAGATTCCCTTCGGTATCGCGCAGATTGGGAAAGCATTCCGCAACGAAATCAACACGAAGAACTTCCTCTTCCGCACGCGGGAGTTTGAGCAGATGGAAATGCAGTTCTTTGTGAAGCCGGGCACGGACGACGAGTGGTTCGAATACTGGCGCAGCCAGCGCATCCAATGGTTCACCGATTTGGGTATGACGCCGGGCAAGCTCCAATGGCATCAGCATCCCAAGGACAAACTCGCGCACTACGCGAAAGACGCGTACGATATCGAATACCAATTCCCGTTTGGCTGGGGGGAAATCGAGGGCGTTCATAACCGAACGGACTACGACCTCTCGCGCCACGAGGAGTTCTCAACCAAGAGCATGAAGTATTTCGACGACGAGACGAAGGAGAAATACACTCCCTACGTCATCGAGACGTCCGTTGGCGCGACGCGCTCGTTTATGGCGTTTCTCATTGATGCCTATCGGGAAGAAGAAGCGCCGACCGCGGAAGGCGGATCGGAAGTCCGTACCGTACTCAAGCTTCACCCGAAGCTTGCTCCCGTGAAAGTCGCCATATTCCCGCTTGTGAGCCGCGACGGCATGCCGGAGCTTGCGCGTAAAATCGAGCAAGACCTGCGCCCGCATTTCCGCGTGTTCTACGACGAAAGCGGCGCGGTGGGCCGGCGTTACCGCCGGCAGGATGAAGTCGGCACGCCGTTCTGCATCACCGTGGATTCGCAGACGCTCCAAGACCAGACAGTCACCGTTCGCGACCGCGACTCCATGCAACAGGAGCGAATTTCCACAAGCAAGCTTCGGGAATACTTCCTGCACAAGCTTTTATAATGCCCGACAGCCGTATGATCTCTTCCGTGCTGAAGCGCATACCCCTTGCTGTAGTACTCTGCATTGCACTGACAGGTGTCCTTTCAGCGCAATGGCTGCCAGACCCTGAGATCGACGAGTCGATTCAGCGCGGCATCGGCTATATTTACAATTTGGAATTTGAGAACGCCGAGCAGGAATTTGCGCGCGTTGTCAGCGTTCGGCCGGATCACCCCGCAGGATATTTTTTTCAGGCGATGATCGAGTGGTGGCGGATTCTCATCGATATCGACGACGAATCCCGCGACGAAAAATTTTTCGACATGCTGGAACACGTCATCACCATGTGCGACGAGCGCCTGAAGAAAGACCCCAACGACGTCACCGCGTTGTTCTTCAAGGGTGGGGCAATCGGGTTTCGCGGAAGGTTGAAAGCGAATAGAGGTAGCTGGTTCAGTGCCGCACAGGACGGTGTCGCCGCAATGCCGATTGTACGAAAGGCGCACGAGCTTGACCAGAAAAATTCGGACGTCTTGCTTGGCATCGGCATCTACAATTATTATGCGGAAGTGATCCCGCAGGAATATCCGCTCCTCAAGCCGTTCATGTGGTTTTTTCCCGGGGGTGACAGAACAAAGTGGCTTGAGCAGATTCAAATCGCATCCGAGAATGCCAAGTACGCTCATGTCGAGTCGAGCTACTTTTTGATGCAGAATTACTTTTTCTACGAGAAACAATTTTCCAAGGCGCTCGGGCTTGCAAAAAAGCTATCCGACATGTTTCCGCGCAACCCCGTTTTCCACCGCTATCTGGGGAGATGTTATGTTCGGATGGGAGATTGGTCGGAAGTCTATCGGGTGTATAGCGATATCGATAAACGTTGCCGCGAACACCAGACTGGCTACAGTCCATCCGACCAACGTGAGGCGGCGTATTATCTTGGGCGGTTTTTGTTCATCGGCAAGACGCTGGACGAATCGCTCCAACAGTTTACGCGTTGCGATGAGCTGTCGAATGCCGTGGATGATGAGGATGGGTCGGGCTTCAGAACGATGGCGAACCTGCACATGGGCATGATTTACGATTTGCAGAAAAAGCGTTCGCTCGCCATCATGCAGTATCAAAAAGTTTTGAAGATGAAAGAGTACGAGCAATCGCACATTGATGCGCGCAAGTATCTCAAAGCGCCGTATCACAGGTAAAATAAATTTTTTAGAACTGCTAAATGACCCCAACCATTCTTTTATTCGGACTTGCCGCTGCCGTCGCCGAAGTGTTAGGCGGCGTGCTGATCATACTGCGTCCTGTGTGGCCTAAGCGCGTGCAGGAGACATTGCTTGCGCTCGGTGCTGGCTTCATTATCGCGTTGGCTTTTTTCAAACTCATCCCCGTTAGCATTGCTACAGTAGGAGAGTCTGCCGCACTGTATTTGGTGATTGGCTTTTCGCTCATTCATTTTTTTGAGCATACACTTGTTGGACATCTACATTTTGGCGAGGAAACGCACTCGCACGTAATGGTTTCGCGCACGGCGAGCGTGTCGACGTTTGTCGGTTTAGCAATCCATGCGTTCTTTGATGGGTTCTCGATTTCCGTCGGTTTGCAATTCGACTTCCTGATTGGCATTCTCGTGTTCGGCGGTATTCTACTTCATAAGCTGCCGGAGGGGCTCACGATCGGCTCAGTAATGCTGGCGGGTGGTTTTTCAAAGCGCACCGTGTTGCTCTCTGCGTTGGGTATCGGTATTGCGACTATATTAGGCGCGTGCTCGACGCTCTTCTTTTCTTTCGCAAGTCCAGATGTGTTAGGGTTAGCATTTGCGATTTCTGCTGGAGCAGCGGTGTACGTCGGTGCGAGCGACCTCATCCCGGAAATAAACAAATCAGAGCACAGGTTGCCGCCGTTTATCGTCTTTTTCGGAATGATGTTGTTCTATGCGAGTGAATTGTTGTTGGAACGATTCATCGGTTAACAACGTTGAGATGGTGCGTCAGGCTAATGGGTTCAGTGCGGTCAGGACTTACGTCCTGACCGAAAGAACTTTTCGTGTCAGGAGGTAACTCCTGACACCATCGGTCGATTTCTTGAACTTTACCTCTTACTTCAATATCTTGGTACTGATGAAACGTTTTCTGAGTATTGTGTTTTTAGCCTGCAGTATTCTGGTTCCTACCAAGCTCCTAGCTCAAGGCACGTACGATTTTCTCCGCAACGATGTCAGCGCCCGCGCCGCGGCGTTGAACGGCAGTTTCGTCTCGATGACCGACGACCCGAATGTTCTATTCTACAATCCGGGCGCTCTGCCAAGTCTCACGCGTCCCAAAGCCTCGCTTAGCTTTCTGAAGCATTTGTTGGATGTCAATGCTGGCAGCCTATCGTATGTGCAGGAGGTGGAGGGAATCGGCACCGTCGGTGGTGGTATCATCTATATCAACTATGGGACGTTTACAGAAACCGACCAGTCCTCGAACATTCTCGGCGAATTCAGTGCGGGAGAGTTAGCTGCCGTCGCCGGCGTTGGGATACAGGTCGATGAGCAAACCTCCGTCGGTGCAAACATCAAAGGAATCTATTCTTCAATAGCCGAAGCGCGTTCGCTTGGGCTCGCGGTTGACCTCGGCGTGATCTACACGATACCCGAGGAACGGCTGACGCTTGGGCTGAGCGTATTAAATCTTGGAACTCAGATCAACAGATATGCCGGCACGAGCGAACCGTTGCCTCTCGACATCAAGATCGGTGTAACAGCTCAGCCAGAGCACATGCCTGCGTTGCTCAATGTTAACTTCCACAAGCTCAACGAAAGCCGCGAGAATGTCCTGGAACGCCTCAAAGCATTCAGCCTTGGAGTGGAATTTTTGATGAGCGAGTCAGTCCGCGCACGCGTGGGTTATAGCAACGAAAAGCGCCAGGAGCTGAAACTCGGAACTGGTGCGGGGCTTGCCGGTTTTTCGCTCGGGCTTGGCATTCTGGTTCAGGATTATCAATTCGATTACGCGTTTAATTCGTACGGAAAAATCGGCGGACTGCACCGCGTCACCCTCAATATCAATCTGTAACCGACTGCGTTCAGTTCGACGTGTGGGAATTCTTCTACCGCTCATTGCGTTGAGTATAACGATAGAGCCATTTCAACAATACCTCCACTTGTCATTCCCGAATGCTTTTGTCGGGAATCCAGCAGGTGGATGCCCGCTTAAAACCTGCGGGTATGACAAAGCTTTTTTGTTGAGAATTATTCTATGAAAATTATTATTTCTTCAACATTGTTAATTTTAAGTTCGACTGCGTTTTCGCAGAAAGGAAATGACATGAGTCAGCTTGAACAAGCAACATTTGGCGCTGGATGTTTTTGGTGCGTCGAAGCAGTCTTTGAGCGATTGGAGGGAGTCAAATCGGTTGTCGCGGGATACACCGGCGGCGCGAAAGCCAACCCAACGTATGAAGAAGTGTGCACAGGGAAAACCGGGCACGCCGAAGTTGCCCAAATTACGTACGACCCTTCCCTCATCAAATTTGAAACATTGCTCGAGTGGTTCTGGAAGAGTCATGATCCGACAACCTTAAACCGACAGGGCGCCGACGTCGGAACGCAATACCGCTCGGCGATTTTCTACCACGATGAGAATCAGAAAGCAATCGCAGAGAAGTCAAAATCCACCGCGCAAGCAATGTTCGGCGATCTGATTGTGACGGAAATACAAGCTCTCTCAAAATTCTACGCGGCTGAAAATTATCATCAAGATTATTATAAGAACAATCAGAATGCGCCTTACTGCACGTTTGTTATTAAACCCAAACTCAAAAAGTTAAAGCTCGATGGTGTAGAAGCTCACTAAAATTAAAATCTGAGGCAAACTCATGAATCGAATTCTACTCATTCTTCTCATTGTTGTCATCCCTACACTTCTCTTCGCACAAATGCAGCACAATCATCCGATGAGTGCTCGGAAGGTCACGAAGGCGATTGCCGTGTTGCATCCCACAAAGGACAAGAACGTGCACGGCTGGGTGACGTTTGAAGCGGTCGAAAAAGGTGTTCGTGTTGTCGCGGAAATTACGGGACTTACCCCCGGCAAGCACGGGTTCCATATTCATGAGTTCGGCGATTGCAGTTCGGATGATGGAACAACCGTCGGCGGACATTATAATCCTATGACCATGCCGCATAGTGCACCGATGAGCGACAAGCGCCACATCGGGGACCTTGGCAATATCGAAGCTAATCAGGAGGGCGTAGCAAAACTCGATTACGTTGATTCGAAACTCGCGTTCGAAGGGGAGGCGTCCATTATCGGCAGAGGCGTCATCGTCCACGAGAAAGAGGACGACCTGAAAACCCAGCCTACGGGCGATGCAGGCGGCCGCCTTGCGTGCGGAGTCATCGGCGTGGCAAAGAAATAGCGTAAAATAGCCTTCGTAAAGTGATGAATGACAATCCCGTTGCAGTTCATGCGAATTTTGGTTATCTTAGTCGCAATAAAGTTGTGAAACACAGGAGGTTTTGATGAAAGAGGGAATTCACCCGCAGTACAAAAAGGCGATGGTCACGTGCGTGTGCGGTAATACGTTTGAAACCCGCTCCACACGCGGCGATCTGCACATTGAAATTTGTTCAAACTGTCACCCGTTTTACACGGGCAAACAGAAATTAGTCGATTCCGCCGGACGCGTGGAACGATTCAACAAGAAATACGCGAAAAAGACCAGCGAGAGTGCCGCGCCGGCAAACGCGTAGTGTTCTTCCGTTATAATGTGAAGAGCGGAATGTATCGTCATGCATTCCGCTTTTTTTTATGCTGTACTCTAGTACCCTGTAATTATGCCTGCACTCATCTGCGTTTTCGAAGACACGCATTACGAGCAGCTCTTGCCGCTTGTGTATACGCGGCCAGTCTATAAATTGCGGTGCGGCATCTCGTCGCTTCAGGAAAAAATCGCCCGCCGTTACCCCAAAGCTCCCATTTCGCTGCATTGCCGTCCTTACCTTGCAGAATGCTGGCAGTTAAGGAACCCCAAAACACAGTACAATGAGATTTCCGGCAACGAATGCTTGCTCATTAACGGCAGAGTGATTGCGCACGCAGGATTTGAAAAGCTCGTGCCGCTAAAATCCACTGGTGACATCGTCTATGTAAATGGGGACTCGATTGTTGCCGTGCATCTCAGCGGAGAGAATCTGAAACGGTTACAAAGTCAAGTGCACAGACCGCTGTCTGTGGCGGATTTCGATTGGGTTCCAAAGCGTGAAGTCGAGGCGGAAATGGTTTCCTACCCATGGGATGTTGTCCATCGAAATGGGAAGGAGATCGAACGGGATTTCTCGGATATGACGAAAGGGCGCAAGGGAAAGAGCATAAAAGGGAAAATCCATAAAAGTGCCCAACTGCTTAATAAGTCGAACATCTTTATTGATGAAGGAACAATTGTCAAACCCAACGTCGTGATTGATGCGGAAGAAGGTCCGGTGTATATTGGCAAGAATGTCAAAATATTTCCGCAAGCGACGTTGATCGGTCCTCTCTCTATTGGCGACGGGTCGTGGATCAAGGCCGGGGCGCAAATTTACGAAAACACGTCGATTGGTCCCAAGTGCAAAATTGGCGGCGAGGTGGAAGCGTCGATTTTCCATGGTTACTCAAACAAGCAGCACTCGGGTTTCATCGGGCATTCGTACATCGGTGCGTGGGTGAATTTGGGAGCGGATACGAACAACAGTGACCTCAAAAACAATTACAGCAATGTGAAAGTGCAAATCGGTACCGAACAAATCGATACGGGGTTGCAATTTGTCGGTTTGACGATGGGCGACCACTCGAAGAGCTCCATTAATTCGATGTTCAATACCGGCGCTGTTGTCGGCGTGTCGAGCAATGTGTTCGGGAATGATTTTCCTCCGAAGTATGTGCCCTCGTTCTCGTGGGGTGCGGCGACGGAAAGCGCCAGCACGTACAATGTTGACCGCGCCATCGATGTTGCCCGCCGTGTCATGGCTCGCCGCAAAGTCGAAATGACAAGCGCGGAAGAAAAGTTATTCAAAGCGATTTTTGATATGACCTCCCCTGAGCGAAAACGCCGGGGTATGCAAGGATAAACCTATATGTCGGAAACTGCTGTAATCGAAAATTTATACGCTGGACCCCGCGGCACCGCGGTGAAAATCCTCAACCGCGTTGAGCGCTCCGATTCGTATCTCGACCGGCTTGTGGACTCGGAGCTGCGTTCAGCAGAGATGAACGAGCTCGATAAAAGCCTGATGGTGGAGATTGTCACCGGCGTTATTCGCTGGCGCAACAAAATTGACTGGATTTTAACGGGCTTCTTTCACGGTAATTTTACGAAGGCGGAAACAAATATCCGCAACACACTTCGCGTTGCCGCATACCAGATAATGTTTTTGGACCGTGTGCCGCATTCTGCCGCTGTGAACGAGGCGGTGGAATTTATCAAACGCCTCCGCGGTCAAAAAGTAGGGGACCTCGTGAATGCGGTATTGCGCAACATCGTGCGGAACGTCGAGAACCTCCGTTACCCCGACCCGAATGAAGATAAAATCCAATACCTCTCGGTCATCGAATCTCATCCGTACTGGATGGTGCGGCGATGGGTAGAACGCTTCGGTTACGACGATGCGAAACAATTGCTTGATGCCAACAATCAGCGCCCCGATTTAACGCTTCGTATTAACCGCCTCAAGATGGATTTCAATTATTTTCTGAGCATTCTGGAACAGCATCAAATACAATGCTCCCGTTCGAGCTACATGGATTATTTCGTGAAGGTCCGACACATGGCGGATATCGGAAGCTCGGATTTATTTAAGCAGGGATTTTTCTCGATTCAAGATGAAAGCGCCGGCTTGCCTGTGTTATTGCTCGACCCGAAGCCCGGCGACCGTGTGCTCGACCTCTGCGCCGCCCCCGGCGGCAAAACGACGTTCATCGGCGAACTCATGAAGAACGTCGGAGAGATTGTCGCCATCGACCGTTACGAGAACAGGCTGAATTTGGTAAAAACTGCCTGCCAGCGGCAGGGTATTGTCAACGTGCATCTCGTTGTTGCCGATTCATCGGTTCTTCAAACAGCACAAGCGGATCGGGTTTTGCTCGATGCGCCATGCTCGGGGCTCGGCGTGTTATGCAAGAAGCCGGACGCGAAATGGAAACGCGATCCGAGGGATTTCGAAAACCTCGTTCGCATTCAGAATGATATTTTTGAGAACGCAGCGAACCTCGTGAAGCCGGGCGGCGTGCTGGTGTACAGCACTTGCACTACCGAGCCGGAAGAAAATATTAGCGTTGTGCGCGGTTTTCTCTCGAGGCACCCTGAGTTTTCAATCGAGTCCGCACAAGAGTTCGTCAACCCGGCGCTGGTACACCCGGACGGGTACGTTGAAACGTTTCGTCATAAGCATGGAATGGATGGCTCGTTTGCAGTAAGGTTGAAAAAGTCATTGTAAGCCCTTCCGAAAGGCATTGTTCTTTTTGTATTCCTTCCGTTTTCTCAGTATATTTTGCTCGTTCTGCGGAGATTGCTCGCCGACTGTCTTATCACTCGTCGTATTTCAGGGAGCTGTAACTGATAAGAATAACCAAGGAGGGGAAGATGAAAGCAACTAAAGCATTTTTGGCGTTGACGTGTTTTGTTGTCGTTTTCCTGCTGGCGTCTTCTTCGTCATCCGACTCCTGCGATACGCTTGTTGCGACATTTTCCATTGTTGCAGTTGATATGGACAATGGCGATGTCGGCGTTGCGGTGCAGTCGAAATTTCCAAACGTGCGCCCCGTGGTGCCGTGGGCGGAAGCTGGTGTCGGCGCAGTGGCGACGCAATCGTTTGTGAACGTCTCCTACGGCTCGAAAGGATTGACCCTGATGCGAAATGGCGCGACTGCTGAGGAGGCGTTGCGGATCTTAGTTGCAAACGATAGCGCGCGTGAAGTTCGCCAAGCGGGCATCGTCGATATGAAAGGCAATACCGCGAGCTGGACTGGCAAGGAGTGCTTCGATTGGGCTGGAGGTATGACAGGAACAACATCCGGTGGAAAAGGGCAACTGATTACAGGCAAAGGCTTTGCTGCTCAGGGAAATATCCTTGTCGGCAAGGAAACCGTCGAGGCGATGGCAAGGACGTTTGAGACAACGAAAGGCTCACTCGCCGATAGGCTCGTTGCCGCATTGCTTGCTGGCGGTAAAGCCGGCGGTGACCGTCGCGGTGAACAGTCCGCTGCGCTGCTTGTCAAGCGCGCCGGTGCTGGCTATGACGGCACGACTGATGACTATATCGACATCAGTGTGTATGACCACCCGACTCCGCTTAAAGAGCTTGAGCGGTTATACAATCTGCACAAGTTATTCTTTTTCCGTTCAGATCCCAAAAACTTGGTGAAGATTGACGCAACATTATGTAGGGAACTCCAAGAAATACTGAGCAATAAAGCATATAAGGGTTTCACATTTTACACTGGCCAGGTCAATGGACAATTCGATCAAGCGACGAGTAAAGCCTTGCAGGATTTTATGGGTTGGGAAAATTATGATGTCCGCATTCGTCAGGATGATATGATCGATAAGGAAGTGCTGGCGGACATCAGGAACAATTACGCAAACTGGAAAAAAACGAAAAAGTAACCATGAGCACTGAACTTCAGCAGCTGCTTTCTTCCGAGCTTGCCCGGATGGAGGAATCGCAAACTTATAAGTACGAAACCGAGCTGCAATCCGCGCAGGATGGTGTAGTAAAAGTGAACGGCAAGGAAGTCGTAATGCTCGCTTCCAATAACTACTTGGGTATGTCGAACCACCCAAAGGTGCGGCAGGCGGCAATCTCGGGAATCAAAAAATACGGCTACGGTGTAGCCTCTGCGCGATTTCTGTGCGGAACGCAAACGATTCATCGCGACCTTGAGAAGAAAATCTCGAAATTCCTCAAAACACAGGATACCATTCTGTTCTCGTCCACATTTGCCGCGAACGTGGGGTTTTTCTCCGCGTTAACAAACGAAAAGCTCGGCATGGAGAATTATAAGGACGTTATTTACAGCGACAAGCTAAATCATGCAAGTATTATCGACGGTCAACGTTTGTGCAGGGCAGAAGTAACGGATAAAAAAATCTATAATCATAATGATGTCGCTCATCTTGAACAGCAGCTGAAAGAAGATGAAGGCAAAGACTACCGTCTGCGGATTATTGCGACGGATGGTGTGTTCAGTATGGAGGGCGACCAAGCCCCGCTGAGCAAGTTGGTCGACCTCGCACAACGCTACAAGGCGATTCTCTTTGTCGATGATGCGCACGGCATTGGCGTGGTAGGAAAATCCGGCCGTGGTGTTGCAGAAGAGCAAGGCGTGTTAGGGAGAATTGATGCGCTGGTTGGGACGCTCGGCAAAGCCATCGGCGGTGCGGCTGGCGGGTACGTCAGCGGGTCGAAAGAACTCATCGGCTACCTTCGCCAAAAAGCGCGCACGTATATTTTTTCCAATTCGCTGCCGCCTTCGGTGGTGACGGCAACGAGCGCGGCATTCGACCTGCTGATGAAAGACCGCTCGCTTGTTAAGTGCCTGCATGATAATACCGCGTATTTCCGCAAGGAAATAAAGCGGCTGGGTTTCACCATCATCGAAGGCTCGCATCCGATCGTGCCGGTGATGCTTGGAGAAGCTTCCGTCGCACAGCAAATGAGTGCGAATCTGTTGAAAGCCGGCGTGTACGTAAAGGGGCTGTGGTTCCCTGTTGTTCCGCGAGGTGAAGCCCGTTTGCGCGTACAGATTTCTGCGGCGCATGCGCGTAAGGACCTTGACCGCGCTCTCGGTGCGTTTGAAAAAGTCGGCAAGGCTATGAAAGTAATATAACCTGAAAGATACATTCCCCAATGTCCACAAAAGCGGTTTTAATTTCGGGAGCGAACGGCGAGATTGGTCACGGCTTAATCACGCGCTTAAAGGAGCGCCAGCCGGATATCATTATCATCGCTCTCGATGTACATCCAATTGAAAAAGAACTGAAGCGACTATGCCACGAAACGATCGTCGGCGATATTCTCGACACGGTGATGATCGATCGGCTGGCGGCGTTCTACGATTTCAGCACCATTTATCATCTCGCGGCAATTCTTTCGACGAAGGCTGAGCGCGAGCCAGTCTTAGGGCATCGCGTAAACGTTGACGGCACATTAAATTTGTTAGAGCTCGCTGCGCGACAGGCACGAGCAACCGGTGAACAGGTCAAGTTTTTGTTCCCTAGCTCTATCGCTGTGTATGGCTTGCCCGATGTCGCTACGAAATTGAAAGCAGGCAAAGTCAAGGAATCTGACTGGCTCCAGCCCCGCACGATGTATGGTGTGAACAAGCGGTACTGTGAAGAGCTCGGCCGCTATTACGATCATTACTACCGGCAGATTGACCCGCAGCCTACGGCAGGTGGCGTGGACTTCCGGGCGATTCGCTTTCCCGGGCTCATCAGCGCGCATACATTGCCAACCAGCGGCACGAGCGATTACGGACCGGAGATGCTGCACTATGCAGCGCGGGGCGAAGTCTATGATTGCTTCGTGCCCGAAGGCGCCACGCTTCCGTTTATGACGATGACTGACGCCATCGAAGCCTTGTTGAGCCTCGAAGCCGCAGACGCTAACAAGCTTTCGCAACTTGTGTATAACATCCGGGCATTCAGCGTGTCTGCAAAAGATTTTTATGACACTATTAAAAAAGCATTCCCGTTGGCAAAAGTAAATTTCGCTCCGGATGCTCTGCGACAGAAAATTGTCGATAGCTGGCCTGCGGACGTCGATGACTCGCTCGCGACTGCGGAATGGGGTTGGCAACCAAAGTACGATTTTCGACGAGCGTTTGAGGAATATTTAATTCCCGCGGTCAAATCGCGGTACGCAAAATAAGTTTTGAGGAGTCTGATGTAATGGATGTTATCACAATAATCATTCTAGTCCTTGTCCTCGGCTTGCTGGTGTTTGTGCTCATGAAACTTACGGCGCGAAGTGGAGAGGGTCCAGACCAATCCGCAATGTTGATGCAGCAGCAGATCGATTCGTTTCGCACTGAGGTTTCACAAAGTCTCAAGAACAACTCCGATGCACTTGCGACTTCTCTGAAGAATACACAAGACACGTTGTTGACAGTCGTGAACGACCTCCGCTCGAATGTTACACAACAACTGCAAAGCAGCTCAGGCCAAATGGACAAGCGCTTAGACAACGCTGCCGAGGTCATTCGGGATGTGAAAAAAGAGCTTGGTGAATTGGGGAAAGCCACTCAGGAAATCAAAGAGCTTGGGCAGAGCGTTTCCAAATTGGAGGAAATGCTTCGCGCCCCTAAATTACGCGGTGGCTTAGGCGAACTGCTGCTCGAGGATTTACTCAAGCAGGTGTTGCCCGTCAACGCGTACGACACACAATTCACCTTCAAGAATGGCCAGACAGTTGACGCCATTATTAACACCGCGGGCGGTAAGGTTCCGGTTGACTCGAAATTTCCATTGGAGAATTTTCGGAAAATGGCAGAGGCAAAAACCGAGCAAGAGAAAAAAGCTGCGTATCGCTTGTTTGTTTCCGACGTCAAAAAGCATGTCGATGCCATTGCGCAAAAATATATTGTGCCGGATGAGGGCACGTTTGATTTCGCATTAATGTATATTCCCGCTGAGAATATCTATTATGAAACGATTATCAAAGATGAATCCTACGGCGACGAGAACGGCCTCTATGCGTATGCTGCGAACAAGCATGTCGTTCCGGTATCGCCGAACAGCTTCTACGCCCATCTGCGCGTGATTGCTCTGGGATTAAAAGGATTACAAATCGAGCGCAGCGCGAAGGAAATTACGCAGAATCTTAACCGTCTCGGCTCGGAGCTTCAACGTTTTTCCGACCTCTTTGAAACGCTTGGTTCTCATCTGAACAATGCCAAGAATAAATTCGACGAGGCTGATAAAAAGCTGAACGCGTTTTCCGAGCGGCTGAAGAACGTTCAGTCTCTACCGGAGAGCGAGACCGGCAAGCAAATTGATGCGTTTTCGAAATCGTAACTCAGGAAATCTATGAAACCACTTAAGCGTATCGCGATTCTCACCGGAGGCGGTGACTGCCCCGGTCTCAATGCGGTCATCCGCAGTATTGCCAAGCCAGCGATGTCGTATTTCGGCGCGACAGTTATTGGAATCGAAGACGGCTTCGAAGGTTTTGTCGAAGGCCGTATGCGCGAGCTAACATCGCAGGACGTCGCCGGCATAGTCAACATCGGCGGCACGATTCTCGGCACGTCGAATAAAGGCGACCCGTTCCATTTTCCCGTATTGACCGACAACGGCATTGAGACGAAGGATTATTCTGATAGGGCGATCAAGCATTATAAGGATTGGGACCTGGACGCCGTTGTAGCCATCGGAGGCGATGGCACGATGCACATTGTCGATAAATTTACCGACATGGGATTGAATCTTGTCGGCGTCCCGAAAACCATCGACAACGACCTGTCATCAACCGACCAGACTTTCGGGTATGATTCCGCGTTGACTGTCGCCACAGAAGCGGTGGACCGATTGCACACAACTGCATCAGCGCACCACCGGGTGATGGTTATCGAGGTGATGGGCAGATACGCCGGCTGGATTGCACTCGGCTCCGGGCTTGCCGGTGGCGCGGATGTGATTCTAATCCCAGAAATTCCTTTCAAGTGGGAGAGGGTGTTTGACGCTGTGAGCAGCAGAAGTAAGCACGGAAAAAAGTTCAGCATCGTGTGCGTCGCAGAAGGCGCTAAACCTGCTGATGGCGACCTTGTGGTCAAAGAAAAAGACGCGAAGCGAACCGACCCGTTACGACTTGGCGGAATCGGTGACCTGGTAGCGAAACGCATAGAGGCAAGTACGGGGCTTGAGACGAGAGTGACAGTGCTTGGGCATTTGCAGCGCGGCGGTAGTCCAACGCCGTTTGACCGTATTCTTGCTACGAAGTACGGTTCAATGGCGCTTCAGCTTGTGGCTGAGAAAAAGTTTGGGCACATGGTTAGCCTGCGCGGAACGGAAGTAGTTTCGGTCCCGGTGAAACAGGCAATTCTGAAGCTTCGAACTGTTCCGCCTGATTCGCAATTGATTTTTTCAGCGCGCGCTGTTGGAACTGTCTTTGGCGATTAAGTTTGTAGAACAATGGATTCCCGCTCGAAACAATCAAGGGTCATTGACCCGGAATTTTTACTGCTGGCGTACTGCAATGGGTACTTCCCGATGGCAGAGCCTGAGACGGGAGAGATCGGCTGGTTTTCGCCGGACCCGCGAGCAATTTTTGAGCTTGAAGAATTTCACGTTCCGCGAAGCCTTCGGCTGACGATCAAGAAGAATATTTTCGAGGTGCGCATCAATGCCAGGTTCGAAGAAGTAATGCGCGCTTGTGGCAAACGCGAGGAGACATGGATTTCCGAAGATATCGTGCAAACGTATATCCAGTTACATCAGTCCGGGTTTGCGCATAGCGTTGAAAGTTGGAAAAACGGCAAATTAGCCGGTGGCTTGTACGGCGTAGCTATCGGCGGAGCGTTTTTTGGTGAATCAATGTTCAGCCGCGAGCGAGACGCCTCGAAAGTCGCGCTGGTGCAGTTGGTAGAGCGCATGAAATCCCGAGGTTTTACCTTGCTCGATACTCAATGGACAACGCCACATTTGAAGATGTTCGGCGCGAGGGAAATCCCTCGAACAGAATATGTGGAACGCCTGAAACAAGCAATCGAGTTAGAATGTAAGTTCGTGTAAATTCTGAAATCCGCATTCCTAATTCCGAGATTGAAATGTCTATCCTCCTTAATGTTCCCGTCATCACGCAGACGAATTTTTCCGGGTTGAAGTTCCGCAACCGCGGCAAGGTGCGGGACATCTATGAGTTTGACGATTCGCTGCTTATCGTTGCCACGGACAGAATATCGGCGTACGATGTTGTTATGGGTCAGGGAATTCCGTACAAAGGCAAAGTGTTGACGAAAATTTCGGAATTTTGGTTTGAGCAGGTGAAAGATATTGTCCCCAATCATATTATCTCGACGATTGTGTATGATTTTCCGAGTGTATGCAAACCGCATGTGCGCGAACTGGAAGACCGTTCAATGCTTGTGAAGAAAACAAAACCGCTCCCGGTTGAGTGCGTGGTGCGCGGATATCTTTCAGGCTCCGGCTGGGTAGAATACCAGGAGAATCAAAGCGTTTGCGGAATCAAGCTGCCTGCGGGACTTGTCGAGTCCGATAAATTACCGGAGCCAATCTTCACTCCGGCTACCAAAGAAGAACTCGGTAAGCACGACGAGAATATATCGTTCGACCGTACTGTCCAACTTGTCGGGAAGGAAGTCGCAGAAAAAATAAGAGATTACACCATCGCCGTGTATAAACGCGCGGCAAGTATCGCCGAGCAGAAGGGCATCATTATTGCTGATACGAAAATGGAGTTCGGCATTGATGAGAACGGCGCTCTGATTTTGATCGATGAGTTGCTTACGCCCGATTCCTCGCGCTTCTGGCCTCAAGACAAGTACCAGCCAGGAAGAGGTCAGGAGAGCTTCGACAAGCAATTCGTCCGTGATTTTTTGAATTCCATTAAATTCAATCGAAAGCCCCCGCCGCCGAAGTTGCCGGAAGAAGTTGTTTTCAAAACCGCCGCGCTGTATCTTGAAGCGTTGCGGCGGCTCAGTGGAACTTCGCTATTGTAAGGCCGCAGAAACGTTGACAGAAGGATGGAGTTGTCCGGTGCTCCGAAGGAGTGCCCATGGCAGAATCTCGCTATCGCATACTTGAACACCCCGCCGACGTCGGCATTGAAGCATCCGGCGTTTCACTCAAAGAAGCATTTGAAAATGCCGCCGCAGGTTTGCTCTCGATTATCACCGATGTCGAATCGATCGATGCTGCAGAAGAACGCTATATCCGATTAACCGCGACGGATTTCGATAACCTCTTAGTCAAATGGCTCTCTGAAATTCTTTACCTGTACGATGGAGAAGATTTTATTGTAGGTGAAGTAGAAATAGAGAGCTTGTCCCCGACACAGTTGGAAGCGATCGTGTCGGGCGAGCCGTACGACGCCAATAAACATTCGACTCATCTCGATGTCAAGGCTGTAACATATCACCAGTTAAAAATTCAGCAGAAGAAGACTGGCTGTTTGGTGCGTGTCTATCTCGATATTTAAGTTGTTCGTTACTGGATACGAATGCTGAAAAAAATCGCAGAACATAGGTACGTTATTCCTAAAAGCTTTCGGGAGGGAATGACGATTGAAGGATTGATTTACGCCAATGACGAGCTGATCCGCCAAATCGAAAAGGATGAGACGCTCGCTCAAGTGGCGAATGTTGCGACCCTGCCCGGACTTGTCGGAAGGTCACTCGCGATGCCGGACGCCCACCAGGGCTACGGCTTCGCGATCGGCGGTGTTGCGGCAGCGGATATGGACAAGGGCGTTATCTCCGCCGGCGGCGTCGGATTTGATATCAACTGCGGTGTAAGATTGCTGGTGTCGGATTTCACACTGGAGGAAGTCAAGCCGAAACTCGATGCCTTGTTAAACCAAATGTTCCGCGATATTCCGTGCGGCACTGGCAAGAAGGGCGTCGTTGGATTGAACTATGAGCAGCTTGACGATGTGCTGCGCAACGGCGCGCACTGGGCTGCCAAAAACGGCTATGGCACTTCCGCCGACCTGGAGCACATCGAAGAAACCGGGCGGCTCGCGTCTGCTGACCCAACGGCCGTGAGCAATCGCGCAAAACATCGCGGCAGGGATCAACTTGGCACGCTGGGTTCAGGCAATCATTTTGCAGAAGTACAGTACGTTTCGGAAGTTTTTGATGACGAAGCTGCTCAAACGTTTTGCCTTCGTCAAGGTCATATTGTGGTTATGATCCATAGCGGCTCGCGCGGACTCGGTCATCAAGTCTGCACGGATTATCTGGAGATTATGCAGTCCGCTATGCGTAAGTATAATATTCAAATAGTGGACCGCCAGCTTGCTTGCGTGCCGATCAAATCACCGGAAGGCCAGAATTATCTCCGGGCGATGGCGGCTGCCGCGAATTTTGCATTCGCGAACCGACAAATGATGTCACACTGGACACGCGAAGCGTTTGCTAAAGTGTTAGGGCGCGGCAATCTGCATGTAGTGTACGATGTTTGCCATAATATCGCAAAAGAGGAAGTCCACACTGTTGATGGCGCAGAGAGACGAGTCCTCGTCCACCGCAAGGGTGCGACAAGGGCGTTTCCAAAGCATCGGCCAGAGTTGCCAAAGGATTATTTCGAAGTAGGCCAGCCGGTATTGATTCCCGGCAGTATGGGCACATGCTCGTACGTTCTTGTCGGGACCGAGAAGGCGATGGAGGAGACATTCGGGTCATCGTGCCATGGAGCCGGCAGGGCGATGAGCCGCCACGCGGCTAAGAAGAATATTACAGCGGAACAATTGATCAAAGAACTGAAAGCCAAGGGTGTAACTGTCCGCGGTGCCTCGAAGAGCGGTTTGACGGAAGAGAAGCCGGAAGCGTATAAAGACGTGAGTCAAGTAGTTGAAGTTGTGCATGACGCAGGCATAGCGCGGAAGGTCGCGAAGTTGATTCCGATTGGCGTGATTAAGGGATGACTAAAATACTTTTGACCTGATAACATGGGAACGCTTTCCCTTTGAATCTCGTTGAAGATTTTAATATATTGATGTAGAAATATTCTAAAGAATTGGAGCATGAATGCAGAAATTATCCGAAGAAAACATCCTCACCGCATTACGACAGGTTCAAGACCCCGATTTGCACCGCGATATTGTTTCACTTGGCTTCATTAAAGATCTTACCATTAAAGGAAAAGACGTCTCCTTTACGTTGCAGCTGACGACGCCGGCCTGCCCTGTGCGCGACCAGTTTATTGCCGACAGCGAGCGAGCAATCCGTAGCTCGATTGAGGGCGTCGGTAAAGTCGATATTCAGATGACCTCTAATGTTGTCGCTCACGACAACGCGCGCAAGCAATCCATTTTACCGGGAGTAAAGAATACGATTGCCGTAGCAAGCGGCAAAGGCGGAGTCGGCAAGTCCACTGTAGCAGTGAATCTTGCCGTCGCGTTGGCGATGGATGGCGCTAAGGTCGGTTTAGTTGACGCCGACGTGTACGGTCCCAGCGCGCCGCTGATGTTCGGCATTAACGAACGCCCCCGTGTGGTCAATAATCGGCTCATCCCGTTGGAAAAACACGGCGTAAAGGTCATGTCCATCGGTTTCCTTGTTGACCCGATGCAGGCTGTCATTTGGCGCGGTCCGATGGCGAGCGGAGCGGTAAAGCAATTCATGAGCGACGTTGAATGGGGGGAACTGGATTATCTCGTGTTCGACCTGCCTCCGGGCACGGGTGACATCCAACTGACGCTGGTGCAGACCATCCCTCTGACTGGCGCCGTGATTGTTACTACGCCACAGGATGTCGCTCTGGCCGATGCGCGCAAGGGCCTGGTGATGTTTACGAAAGTCAATGTGCCGGTATTCGGCATTGCGGAAAATATGAGCTATTACGTCTGCAGCCATTGCGGTCAGCGAGAGAATATTTTCGATACCGGGGGCGGAAGAAGGACAGCGACTGAGCTGAACGTTCCGTTCCTCGGTGAAATTCCCATCAACACCGCAATTCGTGTCGGCGGGGATAATGGAAAACCGTGCGTGATGGCTGAGCCGGAGTCAGCACACGCGCAAGCATTCCGCACCATGGCTCGCAATCTCGCAGCGCAGATTAGCATTCAAAATGTGATGGCGCCGCCGATGCCGAAAGTGGAGATCCTAATCGGAGCCAACTCGTAAATTCATCCTATGCTGACACGCGAAGACGTTGAGCAGAGCCTCACCAACATCCGGCCATATTTGAAACAAGACGGCGGAGATGTGGAACTCGTTCAGATTACAAGTGAGGGAATCGTGGAAGTCCGTTTAGTCGGTTCGTGCCAGCAATGTCCGATGTCCATCATGACACTTCGCGCAGGAATAGAACGCGCACTGATGTTGGCTCATCAGGAAGTACGGCGTGTGGAGCAGGTGCGGTAGTGCGAAATGAAAAATGAAAAATGAAAAATGAAAAATGAAAAA
>JAKEEG010000039.1 GCA_022616555.1 Ignavibacteriota bacterium
CCCCGACGGCGTGTCGTGATGGACGACGGACACGATGCCGATGTCCGGCCGCCGCTTCAGCGCGTCCCGTACCTGCTGCGGATCGATCGCCTCGTTGTAGGAGATGGCGGCGCCCCGCTTTGTGTCATAACACCGGATGCCTTCGAACCAACTTGAGCCGTAATGAATGACGTGAGACAGGACGTGAATTTTCGCGTCCTCCCATTTAACTAGCTTTCCGTTCATCCAGATAGTATCGACTTTTCTTACAGGCATAAGTGAAATCCTTTTTTTCAGAGATGAAAGAGTAACCTATGAATCTCGTAGTATTTCAAAATAAAATGAACTTGTATTTTATTGCAGAGAAAGAAACCCCCTGCGGCTCACAAAACGAGCCGCGTCCCCCTTGGTCAGGGGGACAAAATGCTCGCTCCGAGCTTTTTCCCCTTCTAGCTAAGGAGTGGTGTCCCGACGTTTTTTGTCGGGATGGAGTGGTTACTTTTATTCCAAGCTTAAAATATATCATTACTTTTTGAAACGCACTATAAAGAACGTTCGTACACCCGATACTTCTTGTAGAGCTCGGCACTCATCGCTTCCGCCGCACGCACCATAGGAATGTTATCCTCCAAAACCCAGCTTGCCTCGCCCCACATGTAACCGAGCTTCTTTGCTCGCAGTGCAGTTTCATAAAACAATACCCCTGCGGCACCAGTGCGCTGGTACTCCGGCAGCACTCCAAGCACAATAATCCGCACCCCGTCAATTTTCTTTTTGTTAAAGAATAATTGGAACAGCCCCGGCAACAGTCTGCCTTTCTTATTATTTTTTAGGACCATGTTGATATCGGGAAGCGAAAGCGCAAACCCTATCGTCTTGCCATTCATTTCCGCAAAAATCACCAGGTCGGGTTCAACGACCGGTTTTAAATCCGCTGCAAGCGCTTCAATCTCTGCATCCGTCATCGGCACCGCGCCCCAGTTTTTCTGCCAGGCACTGTTAAAAATCTGCTTAATAAGCTGAACCTCATCAGGAAAACGCTTCATGTTCAGCGAGCGAAACACCATGCTGTGCCGTTCCCGCATGAGCTTGTACACGCGCTCCATCTTCTCGGTGTACACACGGTCTTGCGTGAGTTTGAAGGCAAACAGGTCTTTCGCTTTTTTGAATCCGTACCCTTCAATCAGTTGAATATAGTACGGAGGATTGTAGGGCATTAACATGACAGGAGGATATTGGAAGCCTTCAAACAACAAGCCCCAATCGTCATTGACGGACGGATTCGCCGGGCCTCTCATGGCCGCCATCCCGCGGGATTTCAGGTATTGCCCGGCATGGTCTAATAACGCATTGGCAACAGACTGGTCGTTGATGGATTCAAAAAAGCCGAAGAAACCGACTTTCTCGTTATGCTCCTTAATATGGTTATGGTTGATAATAGCGGCAACGCGCCCAACCATTTCGCCATCGCGTTCGGCAATAAAAAAATCCGCGTCTGCGTGTTCGTAGAACGGATTTTTCTGCTTATCCATGATCTTCCGCCGGTCCATCAACAGAGGCGGAACCCATGCCGAATTTCCGTTGTAAATCTTCCACTGAAACTTGATGAATTGATCACGGTCTGAGTTTGTCGTAACGGTGCGGATTTGAATTGGGCTCATATTCCTATTTTAACGATGAAGTGAAGGTCGATGTTGAAAACGAAACCGCAAGAACCAAAACCCATAGCGGGCAGGCTCGCACCAGCGGCTCTCAAAACGACCGCTAAAGATTATTGAATGCGTGGAGCGATGTCAACTCTTTATAGGTTTTTCGGGTAATATATTCCCTTGCGAATCGAACTCAGTCGAGAATCTGAAGTTTCTTACCGACATCGAAGAAGATCGAAAGGATCTTATCCAGATGCTCGTCTTCGTGAGTCGCCATATAGCTGGTGCGGAGCATTTCCATCCCCGGAGGAACGCCGGGGCGGATAAAGGCATTCACGAAAACGCCGGCATCGAAGAGATGCCTCCACATCACGAGAACTTTTTCGGTATCGCCGATGATGACAGGAACAACAGCAGAGTCATGCTCGTTTACCCGGAAGCCCATCTTCTTGAATCCCTCACGCATTTTGCGGGCGTTCCGCATGAGGCGGTCGATGCGTTCCGGCTCTTTTTCCAGAATATCCAGTGCTGCGAGCGCCGCGGCAACGGATGCGGGTGTTGGGCTAGCGCTGAAAATCAGCGCCGGTGCCTGGTGCTTGAGATAATTGATAACCGCCCGATCGCCTACGACAAACCCGCCCAAAGATGCAAATGTCTTGCTGAACGTGCCCATCGTCAGGTCGGTTTCCTTCTCCAATCCGTGATGGCTTGCCGTACCGCGTCCACCTTTGCCGATAACACCCACAGCATGGGCGTCGTCAACGAGAATGCGTGCGTTGTATTTGCGCGCCACGCGCACCATGTTTGGGAGGTCTACGATTTCGCCCGAGGTGCTAAAGACGCCGTCGGAAACGATAAGCTTCGGCGCATCGACGGGAAGCTTGGAAACAACTACTTCCAGATGCTTCATGTCATTGTGTTTGTAACGAACAACCCCTTGCTGTCCATCACCGACGTACGACGCCGCACCTGCCGCCATCAAATTTCCTGCGACAATACAGGCATGGTTATCTTTATCCGAAACCACGTACTCGCCGCGCTGCACGAGCGTAGGTATGATTCCCTGCGCCGTTTGGTACCCTGTGCTATACAGCAAGCAATCTTCTTTTCCCAAGAATTTCGCTAGCCGCGCTTCAAGTTGAACGTGCAGGTCGAGCGTGCCGGTTAAATATCGTGAACCCGAGCACCCGGTTCCGTATTTCTCTGTCGCTTTGATTGCGGCCTCCTGCACGCGCGGGTCGGCTGTAAGACCGAGATAGTTATTCGACCCAGCCATAATCACTTTACGCCCGCCGATACGGACGACGGGGCCTTCACTTTCCTCGATGGGGTGAAAGTAAGGATATAACCCCATCGCTTTTGTTTCATCCGCTCGTGTAAAACTGGTACACTTATCGAAAAGATCCAATGGTCACTCCAAAAAAATGTGTAAGGGCTCCTCCCCACTTCCCTTCTTTTTTGCATCTCAAAACTTTTTTGAATATACTTGATAAAGGCTCTAAAGTCAATTCACAATATTCATCACCCTCACATTCACTTTTCCTACAAAGAGGAGGCACCATCGCAACAGTAACGGTGACAGGCGGGACGGGTTTCGTTGGCAGCCACGTCGTTGAACAGTTGCTTGGACAAGGATTTAAAGTACAATGCCTTGTCCGGCCTAGCCGGAGCAACCCGGGATGGCTCGAAGGCACGGCGGCAGAAATAATTAAAGTTGACCTGACAAGCATTGAGGCATTAAAGCCCGTTTTACGAGATTCTGAATATATTTTCCATATCGCTGGCACGACGAAAGTCCGGCGAAAAGAAGAATACTATACAGGAAACGTTCTCACTACGCGAGCTATACTCGCTGCGGCGCGTGAAAATTCCAAACTCAAAAAAATCTGCCATATTAGTAGCCTTTCTGCCGTCGGGCCAAGTTTGGACGGCTCCTCACCGGATGAAACCACACCGTGCAAACCCGTGAGTTTGTACGGGCAGACCAAATACGAAGCCGAGCAAGTCGTCGCGAGCTTTGCAGACGATATCCCCTCTGTGATTCTCCGCCCTCCTACCGTCTATGGTCCGCGAGATACCGACGTGCTGGAGATGTACCAATGGACAAGCCGCGGCATCATGCCGATTATCGGCAAGGAGGAAAAAACTCTGAGCATGATTCATGTCTCGGATCTTGCCCGCGGCATCATTGAAGCAACGCTCTCGAACAAATCCACCGGCAAAACATATTTCATTGCGAACGAACCGATTTACACCTACTCCCGCATCGTAAAGCTTCTCACGGAAATTCAACACAAAAAGAAAGCGCTGATGGTGAAGTTTCCTGATTTTGGAGTGAAGGCGCTTGCAGCTGTAACTGAAATCGGCTCAAAATTTGCTTCACGACCCAATATTTTGAATAGCGACAAGGTAAACGAGATTCTTCAGCCGCACTGGATTTGCGACCCGAGAAAAATAAAAGAAGAGCTCGGATTTGTGACAAATATTTCACTTGAAGAAGGCTTGCGCACTACGTTTGAATGGTACAAAGCGCACAAATGGCTGTAGGTTGATTTTCGATCAATGTTTGGGTATACTAACTTCGGCGATGGAGTTCGCCATAAACCATTCCAGCGGTTACGGAATTAATGACTCCTACACAGATGCCATAGCTCATGTGTTAGGAGTTTTTCATTTTTTACCGGAAAGAAGTCCGACATTTAGCCAGGCGCGTGCTTGCGAAATGTCGGACTTCTAACAAGGAAGAATATCCCTCATGAAAGAATACCTGTTCATCTTTATTGGCGGGGGTTTGGGCGCCTTGGCGCGCTATTG
This sequence comes from Ignavibacteriota bacterium, assembly GCA_022616555.1. Classification (GTDB taxonomy): domain Bacteria; phylum Bacteroidota; class Ignavibacteria; order UBA10030; family UBA10030; genus JAKEEG01. The sequence continues at coordinate 4,443 of JAKEEG010000039.1, forward strand.
GCTTGGCGGCTTCGCACACGAGCGTTTCGGCACTTCCTTCCCCTTCGGCACACTTATCGTCAATGCCTTGGGCTGCTTGTTCATCGGGCTGCTGATGAGCTCACTGGAGGAGCGGTTCCTCGCCTCTCCGCTGCTCCGCGTATTTTTGACAATCGGACTGCTTGGCGGGTTTACGACTTTCTCTACCTTTAGTTATGAAACGATTGCCATGCTGAGAGAAGGTCAAGTGCTGTATGCGAGCGTCAATATTATTGCCAGCCTTGCAGCCTGTCTGCTTGGTACCTGGTTTGGAATGAACGCAGGAAAACTACTCTAAATCGGAGGTTCTATGAAACTTTCCGGAGATGGAAAACTATTGCGGATCTTTCTCGGGGAATCGGATAAAGCAGGGCACCAACCATTGTATGATGTACTTGTGCACGAAGCGAAGACTCGCGGGCTTGCCGGCGCGACCGTTTTACGAGGCGTAGCCGGGTTCGGCGCCAACAGCCGAACAATTCACACAGCGAAAATTTTAAGGCTTTCGGAAGACCTCCCTATCGTTGTGGAGATTGTGGACACTGAGGAGAAGGTGAAGTCGTTTGTTCCCGTCGTTGACGAGCTTTTTGAGAAGGCTGGCTGCGGCGGGATGATGACGATTGAAAAGGCAGAGGTGATTCGCCACTCTGCGGCGAAAAAATCGTAGCAACCTTGCGAAGGTTCCATCTCGGTTCTGCTAGAAAAAAGAAACCTGTAATTCTTTTTTGTACAGAAACCCCTGCTCGCTGGAAAACGCTCGCGTCCTCCTTATTTAGGGGGACAAAAAATACATTACAAGAACTTTTTGTCTACCCCTAACAAACTGTATAGAGTAACGAAAATACCTATATCAGCTCTTCCACCAACACATACATCAGTCCGGCAACAAGGGCGGATGCAGGAATTGTGAGAACCCATGCCATTACGATTTTTCCTGCAATGCCCCACCGCACGGCGGAGATACGTCGAGTTGCCCCAACACCCATAATCGCGCCCGCGATCGTGTGCGTGGTGCTGACGGGAATTCCAGCCATGGCTGTACCGACGAGCATGAGTGCCCCGCTGGCTTCAGCACAGAAGCCGCCGACCGGTTTGAGGTGCGTGAGTTTCACACCCATGGTTCGGACCACCTTCCAGCCTCCGACCAGCGTTCCCAACCCAATTGCCGTGTGCGCGGCAAGAATAACCCAATAGGGCACATAAAATTCCGCCGATTGATCATACACCCATGTGGGGAGACTGACGTCGGAAGTGAATAATAACACGGCGATGATACCCATTGTTTTTTGGGCATCGTTAGTGCCGTGTCCGAGGCTAAACGCGGCAGAAGAAATCAACTGCCCCACGCGGAAAAACCGGTCGACTTTCTGCACTGCCCATCTTCGGAATATCCACGAAACGCCGATAGTCAGTACAAACGAAACCAGCAGACCAATGATCGGTGAAAGAAAAATGAATATGACGACTTTCCAAATTCCGCTCAAGATCAGAGCTTCCACACCTGCCTTAGCGAGCCCCGCACCGGCAAGTCCGCCAATCAGAGAATGAGAAACGCTGATCGGTAAGCCGTAGTGCGTGCACAAGTGCGTCCACACAATTGCACCAATAAGCGCTGAAAGGATGACATCCTGGCTGATGATGGCAGGGTCGACGATGCCTTTGCCAATGGTTTTCGCGACAGCAACGCCGAAACCAAATGCAGCGACAAAATTAAAAAATGCCGCCCAGGCAACAGCGAGCCGCGGGGAAAGGACGCGCGTAGAAACAATCGTCGCAATGGAATTCGCGGCGTCATTCATGCCGTTCAAAAAATCGAACAACAGTGCAATGAGGATGATAACAATAATGAGAGCAAGCATACGAGATGGAAACCTTTATTAAGCGTTTTTAATAAGAATGCCTTCAATCACGTTGGCAGCATCCTCGCACTTGTCCGTTGCCGTTTCCAACCCGACGTAAATCTCTTTTAGTTTAATAACTTGAATTGGGTTTTTCTCTTTCTCAAATAAATCCGCTATTGCCTGTTCGAAGATCGTATCGCCATCGTTCTCATACTGGTGTACCTTCAGGAAAAGCTGCTTCATTTCCTCGTTTTCGTGCATATGACGCAACATGGCTACAGCCTTTTTCAGCTCTGCAATGGAATTATACAGCACTTCGATTAACTCCACCATTTGGCGCGGGCATTTCTTGATTTTATAGAGCGTGAATCGGCCCGCGCTGCCGTCGATGTGGTCGAGAATGTCGTCCAAAGCGGATGTAAGATGGTGGATATCCTCCCGGTCGAACGGCGTGACAAACGTGCCGTTCAGTTCGGAAAAAATCGTGTGCGTAATCTCATCACCCCGGTGTTCAAGATCCTTGATTTGGTCAACGAGACGCGCGCGTTCCTTCTCATTTTTCCGGCTGGAAAGATCTTTGAGGATTTCAGCGGCGTGAAGTGTGTTTTGTACGGAGTCTTCCAAGAGTGTAAAAAATCGCGTATCTCTTGGAAGAAGCTTCTGTATGAAATGGTCGAGCTTCATATTCCTCCCTGATGGTAAAAATCAGACAACAGTGAATCGTTTTACGGTGCGTGCGAGAGCCGTTCCTCCAGCCTGGCGTGTTCTTGCCAGAGTTCAACCGGCAAGCGGTCGCCAAATTTTTCGTAGAATTCGTTAATTGCTTCAGCCCCAGCAAGCCAGCCGTCGCGGTCAATGTGCAATAATTGATCCATAGCTCCGCTCGAAAGCTTGAGACCACTCGTATCGATTGCGTTAAGCGCTGGAGAAATCCCGATGGGCGTTTCGCGGGAGCCACCCTTCCCCTGCACTCGTTCGAGAATCCACTTGAGCACGCGGATGTTCTCGCCGTAGCCGGGCCAGAGGAACTCGCCTTTGTCATTCTTGCGAAACCAGTTGACGCGGAAAATCAAGGGCGAGTTTTTCATTTTCTTGCCCATGTCAAGCCAATGCCCGAAATAGTCAGCCATATGGTAGCCGCAGAACGGCAACATCGCCATCGGGTCGCGACGCACGACGCCGACAGTGCCAGTCGCGGCGGCAGTTGTTTCCGCTCCCATGCTAGACCCAAGGAATACACCGTGCTGCCAATCGATCGCCTGCGTTACGAGCGGCACAACGTGTGAGCGGCGGCTGCCAAAGATAATAGCGGAAATCGGAACGCCCTTCGGGTCTTCCCACTTCGGAGAAATCGAAGGGCATTGACCCGCTGGAGCGGTAAAGCGCGAGTTCGGGTGCGCCGCGGGTTCACCAGCGGTCTTCCATGCCCCGCCCCGCCAGTCGATCAGTCCTTCCATCGGTTCGGTGCCAATTTTTTCCCACCACGGTTCGTTGTTTGGGGTAAGCGCGACGTTTGTGAAGATCGTATTCTTCTTTACCGTCTGCATGGCGATCGGGTTAGTCTTGGAACTTGTGCCCGGCGCAACACCGAAGAACCCGGCTTCAGGGTTAATTGCGCGTAGCTGTCCGGCCTCATCGACATACATCCAAGCGATGTCGTCGCCGACAGTCCAAACTTTATATCCCTGGTCCTGCAACGCAGGAATCATCATGGCGAGGTTCGTTTTTCCTGATGCGCTGGGAAATGCCGCTGCCATGTACGTCACATTGCCAGATGGGTCTTCAAGTCCGATAATAAGCATATGCTCCGCCATCCAGCCCTCTTGCTTCGCCATATAGCTCGCGATGCGAAGCGCGAAGCACTTCTTCCCAAGCAACGCGTTGCCGCCGTAACCAGAACCGATGCTCCAGATGAGTTTCTCTTCCGGGAAGTGCATAATGAACCGCCTCTCAGGCGAGAGGTCTCCAAGAGAGTGCAAGCCCGGGACAAAGTCGTCCGAATTACCCAGATGGTTGAGAGCCACCTGCCCCACGCGCGCCATAATGTGCATGTTTGCGGCAACATAGAGGCTATCGGTTATCTCCACGCCAACTTTGCTAAATCTTGAGCCTGAGGGCCCCATGAGATACGGGATGACGTACATCGTACGTCCCTTCATACAGCCGTCAAACAATTTGCCGACTTTCTCCTTCGCTTCTTTGGGGTTCATCCAATTGTTGGTTGGTCCGGCGTCTTCTTTCTTCGAGGTGCAAATAAAGGTGAGGTTTTCGGTGCGAGCGACGTCGCTTGGGTGGCTTCGGTGCAAATAACAATTCGGATAGGTGTTCTGGTTCAGCTCGATGAGAGTTTTTTCTTTCAGCATCTGCTGAATAAAATTCTGATATTCGTCCGCCGAGCCTGTACACCAATGGATGTGGTCGGGTTTGGTGAGCCGGGCGGTTTCCTCCACCCATCTAATTAGCGAAGTGTGTCGTGACATGTCTTCCTGTTAAGTGGCCGTAAAGTGAAACAAGGATTGTTTTGCTATCCACGAGGATGCCAGCTCCGAACAAGCTGCGCATCGATGCGAATCTCATTATCGACAAGACTGCTGGGTACCGGGTCCGGATAAAACCGTTGGCAACACGCGTATGCTTCAAGGCTCGACATATTCCAGTACGAGGGGCACGACGCACAATGAATATTGTGCCCCTTCAAATAAAAATCGGTTGATTGACAATTCTCGCTTTTACTCATCGCCGTCACGAGCTTGCCTTCGGGCGTAATGTATGCAATCATCGGTATTGATTGCACACCCTCAGGGTCGAAGAAACGAACAAGCTTATTACTCCGGACGCTCTCCAGCGGAATCGTGATAAACCCATTGCTTATCGTTGCCTGAACAGGCTGGCTGCGGACTTCCTGTTCTACGCCGTACATGAGTTCCACCACAAGCTCCGGCTGTTTTTCAATCACAGGATGGTACTCGCGAAACAGCGTCCCAAAATATGCCGAAAGGCCACCGATGAGCACAACAGCGAGAATACCCGTTGCAATGATCCTGACTTTCGGCTTAGGCGCTTTTTTCTCTGCTGTCTCCGTTTTTTCGGGTGCCGAGAGAGCACTTCCGCATTCAGGACAAAATTTCATTCCTTCTTTCACATCCGTACCGCACGACCGGCATTGTATCGTACTCATGCTTCACCTATCATCGTTTCTACTTCCTTTACCAGTTTATCCACCTCTGCACCAGATTCTCCCAGCACGGTGATATGACCCATTTTCCTGTTCGGCTCAACCCGCTTCTTGCCGTACAAATGTAACTTCACCCCCGGTTGACGCGAAAGCCTGGATACATCCAACCGCTCAAGATGCTTACCAAGCACGTTCACCATTGCGCATGGTGACAAGAGCTTCGGGGTAGGCACCGGGAGCCCGCATACGGCACGCACGAGCGCCTCGAACTGGGAACACGTTGTTGCATCCAATGTATAATGCCCCGAATTATGCGGCCTCGGAGCAAGCTCGTTGACGAGCAACGCGCCGTCTTTCGTGACAAACATCTCAACACAGAGAACCCCCACCATCTCGAACGATTCGATGATAGACGCTCCCAACTCCAATGCTTGTTTCGCAAGTTTATCAGAGACACGTGCCGGGACGATTGTCCTGTGCAAAATATTATTCCGGTGCATATTCTCGGACACCGGGTACGCAACGACTTCTCCCGCTTTCGTTCTTACAGCTATGCACGATAACTCGCATTGCAAGTCGAGGAATTGTTCGGCGACAAACTCCCGCGAGCCGTTCGTGTGCAGTTTGAGAAACTCATCCACTTCGTTCTGCGAACGAAGAACAGTCTGGCCTTTTCCATCATATCCCGCTGTCGTCGTCTTGACGACAACCGGGAGCTCGATCCCGCTGATCGCCTGGGAAATCTCATTCCCTATCTGCGCAACAGCATGGCGAACAACCGGAAACCCGCGCTTCTGCAACTCCTCCTTCTCTTTCTTGCGATGCTGAGCTATTTTGAGAATGCCGCTGCCCGGGAATACCGTCGTCGTTTCTTCAACCCGTTCAACGGTTGCGCTGTCAACGTTCTCAAACTCGTAGGTAACAACATCCGAATTTTCTACAAGAATCGTTGCTGCATTTCTGTCGTTGAACGGAGCAAAAATTGTGTCATCAGTAAGTCGCGAAGCCGGGCAATCCGGGTCTGGATCCCACACCACCGTCCGGTAACCCATCCGCTGCGCTTCCCGCACGGTCATCATGCCAAGCTGACCACCGCCAATAATGCCGATTGTCGCCGGAGGTAAAAGAGCGCTCATGCCCGCTTCTTCTTCCCACCACTCAGAATCTGCCGGGACATTTTCAACACTTGCTGTTTCATACTTTTCCGGTAGCGGTCCATTTCGCGCAACAACTTCGGATATTTCGAGCCGAGTATGCGCACTGCGAGCAAGCCTGCGTTCGCCGCGTTATCGACTGCGACTGTTGCCACGGGAATGCCTTTCGGCATTTGTGCAATGGAAAGCAGAGAGTCCAGCCCATCCATCGTGCGCGAGCGCACCGGCACCCCGATGACCGGCAAGGACGTCTTCGACGCTACCATGCCGGGGAGATGTGCGGCCCCCCCGGCTCCGGCAATAATCACCTCGAGCCCCCGCATCACGGCAGTTTCAGCATAGCGAAACATCTCGTCCGGAGTGCGGTGTGCGGATACAACCTTAAATTCGCAGGGCACGCCGAATTCCCGTAAGATTTCTTTGGCTTCATTCATAACGTGCGCGTCCGAGGCGCTTCCCATGATGATGCCGACAAGAGGGCGATGCTGAGAAAAAGAATTTCGTTTAGGCACGCGTTCGAGTTGTTAGTGTTGAGAGCGTGAGATGGCTTGCGCGACACGGTTAGCAACGAGCGCGGCCGTTGCGCCTGCTCCGAAGCCGTTATCAATATTGACAACAGTTAACCCCGGCGCGCACGATTGCAACATGCTCATCAGCGCCGCTTCTCCTCTGCCTCCATAACCGTAGCCGATGCTCGTCGGCACGCCAATTACCGGCATAGGCACCAATCCCCGAACCACCGAGGGCAACGCGCCTTCCATACCGGCAACAACAACAATTGCCGCAGCCTCTTTCTTCAATATCTCTTCAATCGGCTGAACAAGACGGTGGATCCCCGCGACGCCGACATCATAATAAGCCAGTACTTCGCACCCCATCACTTCGGCGGTCACTCTCGCCTCTTCGGCGACAGGCAAATCGGATGTTCCCGCTGCTAAAATCGCTATCTTGCCGCCGGTTGATTTCGGCTCATAGTCCGGACGCGTCACAAGCAATGTTCTGCCGGTTTGGTTATACGACGTTTTCCGGTCTTTAGGGATTTCATCCATTACCTGGGCTGCAACCATGGACTGCACCCTTGTTGCCAGCGCATAACCGGCTTTCTCCGAAAGAGAGAGAAGCAACGCCAAAACCTGCTGTGGAGACTTGCCTTCCGCAAATACGGCTTCGGGGATGCCGGTTCGTTTCGCTCGCTCAATGTCTAAGCGGGCAAACGATTCAAGGATGTGTATTTGTTCTGGCTTCATTCGAGGGACTTCTGAAGGAGCGCTACGCGAGTTGAAAAAATTGCTATGATAATATAGAAGATAATTTCCAAAATTGCACTAAGAACTTTCGGCAGCCCGCTTAATCCTGTCCATCACTGCGGCACCCAAGCCTTGCTTCGCAATGCCCTCAACGACAACTACCTGAACACCATAATCGTCCATTTCACGCAACAGTGAATATAACTGCTGTGCAATAATTTCCGGCGAATTCGGCAGAGCTCGAACAAATTGGCTCCGCTCGAGGTTCACCAAAGACGCCGAGTGCACAATCGCTCCGACTTGCTTGCCTTGTTGCCGGTGTGTCTGTACGGCGGCTGCGTACGCTTCACTGTCGCCTTCCTCAACGACAACCACCTGCGCTGCAGGAGCATAATGCCTATGGCGTGTGCCCGGCGAGCGCATGAGGGATTCCACCTCGACAGCGACTTGAATCCGTGGAGCTATCGCGGCGATTCGCTCTATGGGAAGACCTCCATGGCGGAGGATGAGCGGCGGGTCTGTGGTAATATCAACCACAGTTGATTCAACTCCGATGGGCGTCGGTCCGGCATCGAGTATCATATCAACCTTCCCGCGAAGGTCGCTCAACACATGCTGCGCTGTAGTAGGGCTCGGCTTGGTTGATAGATTAGCGCTTGGCGCTACCACTCCTCCGCCGAACGCTTCGATTAATGCGAGAGCGACCGGATGGTTCGGCATGCGAACTGCGACCGTATCCATGTGCGCAACAACATTATCTGGAACAAGGAACGTTCGTTTAACGACGAGAGTAAGCGGCCCGGGCCAAAATTGCTTTGTCAGCAGCGTGCCCACTTTCGGCATCTCATCGATAATGTCGAACAACTGTTCTTCTTTGGAGATATGGACAATGAGCGGATTATCGGCAGGACGGCCTTTCGCGTCAAACACTTTTTCAACCGCTTGAGTATTTAAGGCATCCGCACCCAAGCCGTACACTGTTTCTGTCGGAAACACCACCAGGCCGCCACGTTTCAACACTTCCGCCGCAGAGGAAATAATGGCGGAATCTACATGCTCAGGGTTAACCGAGAAAATTTTTGTTTCGGGCATCGAGGGGCACTGATGGAGAAGCAATAGGCAAATTAAAGGGTTTTAAAACGCTCAAACGATTGTCGGCAGTGTTCACAATAATAGATTTGTTTGCAGAGCGTCGGGCCGAACGAGCTTTCCAGCCTCGTCTCGGACGACCGGCAATACGGGCACACCACAGGTTTCTTCAGTGATTCAGCCAGCGTAGCCGCACGCTTCTCAGGCGGTGCGATACCAAACACACGAAGTTTTTCGCGAGCCTCCTCGCCCAGCAAATCAGTCGACCAAGCAGGCGAGAGTTTGAGTTCTACGTTCACGGTTTGAAAACCAAGCGCGAGAAGCTTTTCGCGGATTTCGTTTTTCATGTAGTCCAGTGCGGGGCAACCGAGAAAGGTAGGCGTCAACTCAACAGTCGCAGTGGCTCCTTCGACGCGGACATCTCGGATGATCTTCAAATCGACGAGGGAGAGCACCGGAATCTCAGGATCGGAGATTTCGCTCAATGCCTGCCACGCGTCAGTTAGAGTTATTTGTTGAACTTCAACGGACTCCATTACCAGCTTCCTCCGGGCGACATTTTATACACGGTCTGCATATCATGGACAAGCCGTTTCAAATGTTCTTTCTGCCAACCCTTTCTGCCTCCCTCATCCGGCTTTGCGTTCAGCGTAATTTCTCCGTTCTCCTTTTCTACGGGGATACGGAGCGATGCCGAAGCCAACACCGGCGCAACAATCTCCACCCACTCTGTTTTCAACACAGTATTTCCCGAAAACGCGCCAGCGTTTACGAGATCTTCTTCGCCCGTCAGAACTTCAAACATCCCCAACGCCTGAGGAAATGCAATTTCCGCTGCCGCCTGCATGCGTTTGTGGCTCTCCTCCGTCGCATTGCCCAATCTTTCAACCAAACTCTGACTGTGCATGAGATGGTAGCCCTCTTCAAGAAGAATCTTTTCAGCGGCTTCCTTCATTGGCGTAAATGAACTCGACGCCAAGTTCTTTAACCGGACTTGCTCGGCTACATCAAAAAGATACTGCCGGAGGACAGTATAACCGAAATCGCCCTTAGGAAACGCTGTGAAATGACAGCAGGTGAACTGCTTCCAGTCGCGCTCGAAGCCCATCCAATCCGGCGATTTGCCCCCAAGCTGCTCGTTGATAGTATACCACACAAGCGCGTGGCCTATTTCGTCCTGCGCAATGTTAGAGAACGCGATATCCTCTTCCAGAATCGGCGCGTGGCCTGTCCACTCGGAATCGCGATGCCCTAGAATTAACTCATCATCGGCGAGAGCTACGAGCAGGCGTTGAAGCGCTTCTTTCGGGATGCCCGCCGGGACTTCAAGCGCCATCAGCGCTCTCCTTTATCGGGGCCCCAAATGCTTTCGGGTCGCGATAACTTTTGTCGATAACCCGCGCGAAAAACGTTTCATCCTGATAATCCGTTCGCGCAACATCCGCAGTACGGATAACCCAAATGCTGGTGCATTTCAATCTGCGCGCAAATTGGTCCCGCGCCATCTGGAGCGCCATCTGAGGGTCGGGAGCGTGCACAGCTCCAACATGGATGTGCGGGTCGCCGCGCTTCGTTTGGTGGAACACCTCATATGTTTCCCATTGGGTATCTAAATGCGTGTCGGAATTTGTTGTCATCAAGCTGCTGCTTTCTTTTTAGCAACTGCGAGCGCTTCGCGCACCCACTTACCTTCCTCGTGAGCTTTGCGCCGCGTTTCCAAGCGTTCTTTGTTGCAAGGACCGTCGCCGTTGACAACGCGCTTCAGTTCTTCCCAATCGGGTTGAGTATAATCGAAGTGCCCCGTTTTTTCGTTGAGCTTGCAGTTCGGGTCGGGCACCTCGAAGCCAAGTGCGCGAATTTGAGGAACAATAAGGTCGATAAACTCCTGCCTCACCTGTTCATTGGTTTTCGTTTTGATTTTCCACTTCATCGAGCGTGCGGTGTGTTCGGAAAGTTTCGTCGGCGGCCCGGACATCATGAGCGTGGGGTACCACCAGCGGTTAATCGCTTCCTGCACCATTGCGCGCTGTTCTGGAGTACCCTTTGCCAGGGCAACAATCGAATCGTAACCCTGTTTGATGTGAAACGCTTCTTCGTAGCAAATGCGCTTCATCGCCCGGGCGTACGGACCGTAGGAGCTGTGCGCAAGCATCGATTGATTGATGACCGCCGAAGTATCCACCAACCAGCCGATAATGCCGACGTCAGCCCAAGTGGGCGTTGGATAATTGAACACATTCGCGTATTTCGCTTTGCCCGTGAGCAGCTCCTCCATCATATCTTCGCGTGATTTTCCAAGCGTCTCCGCCGCCGTGTAGAGTAACTGTCCGTGTCCGGCCTCATCCTGAACTTTCGCCACAAGCGTGAGCTTGCGGCGAAAACCCGGCGCGTAGGGAATCCAGTGCCCCTCGGGCAACTGCCCGACAATTTCACTGTGCGCGTGCTGGCTGATCATGCGGATCAATTCTTTACGGTAATCGTCCGGCATCCAGTCGCCCGGCTCAACTTTTTCGCCGCGCGCGATGCGGGCTTCGAATTCCGCGAGTTGTTGTTCGTGGGGTTTTTCGTTCATAGAAAAATATAGGGATTTTTATTCAGGAAGTAAACGGGGAGAATGTGACAGCTACAACACTGCGTATGCCATTTTGAACGATGCAATCATCAACACCACACCCAAAACCCTTCGAAGCATTAAACCGGTGAATTTGTTTGCACCCACGTATGAGCCAAGAAGCCCGCCAAAGAATGCCGCAAAAACGAGAGGCCAGAGACTATGAAGCTCAACGGCGTCACGTAAAAAGCGCCCACCCAATCCGGCCAAGGAATTCACCCATATAAACAGCGCGGAAACCGCTGCCGTTTGCTTCGGGTCTGCCCAATTCATAAAGATCATTAATGGACTGAGGAAGATACCACCCCCCACCCCGACAATCCCGGAGAGGATTCCTATTCCCGCCCCAACCGGCAGCGCTACGCTGAGTTTGAGGTTCGTTTTTTCAAAGTCACCTTGCGAGACACTTTTCGCTGTTGCGAGTCGTATGGCAGCCGCCAGCAGCACAGCAGCAAGAAGTAAGTAGTACGTTATATCAGATACCTTCAGCAATCCGCCGATAAATGCCAGAGGGATCGACGTGATGAGAAACGGCCAGGTGAGTTTCCACGAGAGGTGACCCGCCTTGCCATAGTGATAAGCCCCTACGCCCGCGACGAGGAGATTCAGTACGAGCGCTGTGGAAGACATTTCCGCAGGCACAAATGCAAAGAACGACAGTACGGCGAGATAGCCTGACGCGCCGCCGTGACCGACGGATGAGTAAAGCGCCGCAACGAGAAACACTAAAACGAGGATGAAAGAAAGCGTAAACGGGTCTGTCATCCTCAATCGTCCTTTCGTATGGAAAATACCAAATGCTCAATTCCGGCATGCATGGTGCGTTTCTCGACGGTCATACCCATTTTCTGGGCTACGCCGATGGAGGGAATATTCTCAGGCCGAATTAACGAAATTACGCGGGGCTTTTTCAAAACATCGAATGCATATCCTTTGACAGCAAGTGCAGCTTCAGATGCCAGTCCCTGTCTCCAAAACGAATTGTGTATGATGTAACCGATTTCCGGCTCCTGCACGCCGTCAACATCCTGCGTCATGAGCCCGACTATCCCGACCGGCTGCTGCGACGCAATTGCTGAGACAAGCCACATTCCATATCCATCGTTTTTATACCGGTTGAGTTGTTTCTGAATCCATTCCGCAGAATCCTCCCGACTATAGGTTCCAGGATAAAAGCGTGTGATCTCAGGGTCGGCACGTAGGAACGCGATAAAGTCCAAATCGGCTCGGGTGAGTTCACGAAACGTAAGGCGAGGCGTGTCCGCTGGAGGGTGCATACGGAAATCTAAGACGGATTGTGCCAAGAGGCAAGCAGAAGACTAAAAGAACCACCTGGATGTCAGAGGTGGTTTTACAATTTGGAAAAATAATAATCGGATTATCCCGCTTTACGCACCTTCTCAAAAGTTTGGATCACTTTTGAAGCTCCAGCGAGCACTTCCATAACGATCGCCACATCACCGTCAAGCTCGGCAAGCTTTGCTTCAGCCGCTTTGACGGCTTCTTGCTCCGAGTCGTAGAGCGCTGTGAGTACGTTTTTGGGAACTTCAAGAGTTTTTGTGATAAGAATCCGGTATTTGGGTGTCATGCGGTTTCCTTAAAAATGATTATGAATCCGTTTTCTGTGTCGCTTCGTACAAAATCTCGGCGATGTCTTTCACTTGCACTTTCTCGGATGCTTCTTTTGCCTTCACACCGTCGGTCATCATCGTCATACAAAACGGGCAGGCTGTTCCGATGACATCGGGCTGCGTTGCAAGTGCCTCCTCGGTGCGCTCGATATTCACTCGTTTGCCCTCTTTCTCTTCCATGAACATCCGGCCGCCTCCGGCACCGCAGCAGAACCCGCGACTCCGCGAGCGAGGCATTTCCATCACTTCCAATCCCGGCACGGACTGCAAGATGCTCCTTGGCTGGTCGTACACGTTGTTATACCTGCCGAGATAGCATGAGTCATGATACGTAATTTTTGCCTTAGCTTCCTGAGAAATTTTTATCTTGCCTTCATTCACGAGCTGCATCAGGAATTCCGTATGGTGCACGACTTCGTAGTTCCCGCCGAATTGAGGATATTCGTTCTTCAACGTATTAAAACAATGCGGGCAAGAGGTAACGACTTTCTTGAACTTGTATTTATTGAGCGTCTGAACATTGTCCTTTATGAGCATCTGAGCAAGGTATTCGTTACCGATGCGGCGAGCCGGATCGCCGGTGCATTTCTCTTCGGTACCGAGTATAGCAAATGAAATACCCGCCTGCTGCATGAGGCTCGAGAATGCTTGCGTCACTTTTTTGTACCGGTTGTCGTACGAGCCGGCGCAGCCCACCCAGAACAAGACATCAACCTGTTGCACGTCGCTCATGCGCGAGACATTCATCCCTTCAGCCCAATCTGCGCGGCTCGATGCGCTGAACGCCCAGGGAGTAAAATTATTCTCTAAATTCCGGAATACCAGTTGCACTTCCTGGGGGAAATTCGATGCCATTAATACCAAGTTCCTGCGCATTTCTACTATGGCATCGACATGCTCGATGTTCACGGGACACTCCTGAACGCACGCCATGCACGTAGTGCAGGCAAACAGTTCATCAGGAGTGATGAAATCATGGATAAGCTCCTTTTCAGCCGGATTCTTCTCCCCCGCGGCAACCTGTACCTCCCCACCGTTGAGCACCAATGGGCCTTTTTCCTCTAAACGGCGTCGTATGTCGACAATAATTTTGCGCGGGGAAAGCAACTTTCCGGTTGTGTTTGCAGGACACGCTGCCGCACACCTTCCGCACTCGGTGCAGGTGTAGCCATCCAGCAATTGTTTCCACGTCAGATCTTGCACATCGCTCGCACCAAATTTCTCAACATTTTCCGCCTCAAGGTTGAGCGGTTTCAGCGCACCGCGCGGTTCGAGCGAAGAAAAATACACGTTGGGTACTGAAGTCAATACATGTAGGTGTTTGGAGTACGGCAGGTAGTTGAGAAAAGCAAGCACAAGGACAATATGAATCCACCAACAAATTTCGAACCAGACGGGCGCTGTAGTCTGGTCGAACATCGGCATAAGCCATCCCGACAAAAACCGAACGGACGCAAGTTCCGGGTCATGCTGAATCATCCGTGCTGCATTTTGGCCCATCATGCTTATCATGATGAACATGATGGCGATCAGGATAGCTGTCGCATCGAGCTTGCCATGCCGGTCAACTTCGAGGCGCTTCGGGCGCATGACATATCGACGAAACAACGCGAAAAGGACAGAGAGGATGACAAATCCGGCAAACAGATCCTGAAAAAAAGCGATGCCTTCATAAAGGCTCACATTAAAAATCCATGTGAGCGAAAAGTCGCTAACGATACCCTCGCCGATAGATTCAAGGACAGCGGTAAGCAGCACGATGAAGCCCCAGAAAATAAACGCGTGCATGAAACCTGCAAGCGGCTCACGAAGAATTTTTGATTGCCCGATCGCCACAACGAGCGTTTTCTTCAAACGCTCCCACGGACGGTCGAACCTGTTTTCTGCCTGTCCAATTCGAAGATGCAAAATCAATCGCCGGACGCTGTACGCAAAGAAGCCGAGAGACGCTGCGAGGACAATAAGAAAAATATAATTTTTCGTATTCATTTACACTCTCAGTTCGGCGTTAAAAATTGTCACAGCTTCTCCGGCTACACTCACGCGCTCCACTTTTCCGTTACTTGCGGCAAGCCGGATTTTGACGCGCCCTTTGCGATTGATTTCATCTCCCTGCTCACCAATAAATTCCATTTGCCCATTGGGCATCTTCAACCATGGAGCGTCCAACCCAGCGTTGAACGCGTATCGATAGAGATAAACTCCTAACGGGCCATTCGCAGATCCGGTGACCGGGTCCTCCGAGAGACCAGCTGCGGGCGCGAAAAAACGGGAGTGCACAGCCGAGCTGACTTCCATCGTTTCCAACGAAAACACGCATACACCAACGATATTGGCACGACGGGTCAGTTTTTCCAACAGTGTGTAATCAGGCTGAAGCCGTTTCACAATCGTGAGCCTGCGAACGGGGACATACAGATAAGCATTCCGCACGACAGGCAATTTTGTATGTAAATCACCAGCTTTCAATCCAAGCGCAGTAAGCATCGAGGATTGTAACGCGGGAATTCGGTGAAATTGCGGCACGGGAAGCTGAAAATCAATGATAGTGCCTGAATACTTCTTCTCAACTCCGATAGCCAAGAGTCCGCTCCTGGTTTGAGCAAGGAACGAGTACTCGCCGCCGCGCTTCATGCCGTGCATTTCCTCTTCTGCAAGCGCGTGGAATGCTCCGATAGTAGCATGGCCGCAGAGAGCAACCTCTACCGCAGGTGTAAACCAACGAATTTGCATGTCGGCATTGTTTGTGAGTGAAGGTAATATAAACGCAGTTTCCGAAAGGTTCATCTCACGTGCGATGGATTGCATTTTTGATTCGCTCAGTCCACGCGCATCGAGCACCACCCCTGCCGGGTTTCCGGAGAACGGTTTCGACGTGAACGCATTCACTTGCTTGATACGGTAGGTTTTCATGGAGCCCGTTCAGTTAGGCGCAATGCTGTTAGCAGTCGCTGGTCTTTGATAAAATACACGAGGCTTCCCTTCATGAAAAACGAATCGGGCGTCGGCGCTTTCGCATCTTTCGCAAGTACGTCCTCGTAAACCTTATTCTGCCGTTCGAGATGAAAAATGGAAAAGCGGTTTTCCAATATTGGCGATTCAACCGTTGACAGCCTGTTCGATGTATAGTAGTTCAACAGTAAAAAG
>JAKEEG010000040.1 GCA_022616555.1 Ignavibacteriota bacterium
ACGGGAGGATTAGGTGGGTTTTGTTCTTGAGCCCGCATCTAAATATAGAGGGGAATTGCCTGAGGGGCAAGAGAATGCAAAAACTCCGATGTATAATATGTATCAGCCTGTTTTTAACGTTTTCAACTCAAGCGTGCTTTGAGATATAATGCCTTTTCGCTTGGCATTTCGAAAGGAAGTGCAAATTTTCTATCGAAAATACGGTCAATATTGCAGGATATCTGTCGCCTTGTGACCCCCAACAAGAACGCCTCGTCTGTGACGAGCGTAACTTGACTCTCGGCGTTGATTTCTGTAATGTAAAATAGGTTTTTCTGAAGGGAATTTCCCCCTCACCAATAGATTAAGGAGCACCCGTGGGGCAAACGATGTTGGTTATAGGCGCGTTGACAATGCTGGCAATGCTGACACTGAGCGTCAACGGCACGTTTATCAGCGCGATCAGCACGGGGCTGGAAGCACAGGCCCAGCTCAACGCTCTGTCGATCGCCCAGACGCTGCTGGATGAAATTCTTGCGCGTGATTTTGACGAAGTCGTCACAGGCGGACAACTTGCGTACGGCGATACCGCGTTTACCCCCACCGCAAATTTCGGTCCTGACGCCTCCGGTGAACAACTCAACGCAGGCTTGCTGGCAACGATTCTCGGCAATGCAAACTGTGATACCAGCTACCAGTCCAAAGCGAAATTTGACGATGTGGACGATTACGACGGCTACCAGCGTGCCGTCAGCGATAGCGTGCTCGGCTGGTTTTACGTTGCCAGCAGAGTCTCCTACGCCAGCGAAACATATCCCGATTCGCTGAAGTCAGACCGTACGCATTATAAAGTGGTGAGAGTGACGGTGATGCACCCGAACTTGCCGACCGATTACGACGGCAATGTTATCTCGACATCATTACAGGATATTGCTATCTACCGACGGTATTTCTAATAAGGAGCATGCTATGGGTTCCAGTGCGATGATGGATTTTCTCGCTTCCACGATTATTTTTGGCGTGTTGATGTTCACTATCGGACGGGTGCAGGTGAACTTAAACTCGACCATGTACTACAATACGTACAACTATATGACGCAGAACTTCGCTCTCGAGTTATCGAAGACGGTGGAGCACGATTTCCACAAGATAGGTTTTAATGTGAGCAACCCGAAAATCGACACGGCGGAAATAGACAAGATTCGGTTCAAATATTACATTTTGAACGACGCCACGATGCGTACGGTTTCCTACGAACTCGGCGCGCTGGATACAACTTCGGAAAACCCCGATGATCGCATTCTCTACCGGACGGAAAACGGCGCCACCGTGGCCCACGCGATCGGCGTAACGGAGTTCGATATACGGTATTATAACAAATCGCTTACAGAGATGACCGCGCCAATAACCGGCTCTAACCGGGATTCTATCCATGCCGTTCAAGTGCGATTCCGCGTGGAGAGCCATGCCCCAATTATTTTACCGGACGCGACGCAATACATTTCCGTTTTCTGGGAGAAATTGATTTACCCGCGGAATTTGGGCAATTTACAATAACCTGCAGTAACGAGGCACTAGCGAGGAGAGACTATGGGACGCGCTGCACTCTTTATGGTGATGGGGTTAGGAATCGCGATGGGGACGATCAGTTACAATATTTCAGGCACGACCGAACGCGCGCTGGAAAATAACTATACGTACTACAAATACATGTACGCGCGCAACCTTGCCCGCACTGCGGTGCACGCCACACTCCGGGGGTACGACCGTAACGAAGACCCGGATACGACACAGGTTGTCTCGTTCGCAGACGGCGAATACCAAATTCTCAGCGCGCAGTATAGCGCCTCCCCGCGCGATACCGTGTGGTTGACTGCCGAGGGCCGTTTTGCAGATACCAGTTACACGATGTTCGTCAAGCTGTACCGCACCACCAAGCCGTTCCCCAGTGTTCGCTCTGCCATCGGCATACGAGCCAGCCCCATCACGTTCGACTTGATTGGCCAACCGTCCATTGACGGGCGAAACTACAATGCCGATGGGACAGCTCTCACTGGGTCTGGCGACCAACCCGGGGTCGGAGTTATAAGCTCGGCTGATTCAACCGCTGTGATGGATGAGGAGGCTGCGACATCCGGAGACAATATACAGGGAGCAACCGAAGTACAGGTGGATGACTCACTTGCCAACCCAGCCGATTATATCCAGGAATACTTGAGCAACGCGGATTACTACCTTGGTCCCGGTACGCATGGCGGGACATACGGGACAGCAGCGAATCCTGTTATTGTTGTGTGCGATTCCCCCGCCGATACGAATTTTAAAGTAAAATTTTCCGGCGGAACCGTTGGATACGGTATCCTGGCAATACGTGGCAATGTCGAGATCTCCGGTAATTTCGAGTGGTACGGGCTTGTTGTGGTGTTTGGCACGCAAAACGTTGTGAATTTCGGTGCGTCAGGCACGCCGAAAATTGTCGGCGGTTTGATTGTCGCACAGCCGGGCGATGGGGCGGCAAGCTTAACATTGAAAGGCACGGGCGCGAACGGAAAAGTGCTCTACAGCAGCGCCGCGCTCACGAACGCGCGCAATATCGGCAAGCTAAGGTATTACCAAATTGTCTACTGGTACGAATGACGACGGCACCTCAGTCTGAAATGCAAAAAGGCATGTACGAAGTACATGCCTTTTGTGTTTCTACAGCCCACTTCAAAAATAGTACCCTGTCATGCCCGCGGATTTTAAGCGGGCATCTTCCGAAGGAATCCCTTCGGGATACCTACTGGATTCCCGCTAAAAGCATGCGGGAATGACATAAAAGGGTATTTTTGAAACTGCCCCCATTATCTCCTTCGTGTCTTCGTGGCAAAAAGCGTTACTTAAAATAAATTTCAATATCAAAAATATACCACGCCGTCCCGAACTTTAAAAGCGCGAATTTCGCTTCTTGCGAAAGGTTTTTGATCTCCACCTTGACCGTCGCCGATGTTTTGCTCTGATCGGTATACGTTACCTCGCCATACGTGAACGTGGCGGGACGCCACATCGAGCTCAGTCCCTCCAGAGAACGCTGCATCTGTTCGTACTTCGCCTGGGCAAGGGGACCAGCGCCTTCTTCGTCAGCCATGAGCTTGACAACCGAGAGCATATCGTTCGCGTCGATGCCTTTTTTGAACAGCTCAACCGTTTTCAGCGGCGAGCTATCCACGCTGCTTTGGAAACTCGCGCCCGGGTTTACCTGCTGAAGAACTCCAGCGATCAATATGGAAAGGAAGAGCCTCATGCTATTCCTTCCACCCGAAGATGGGCACTCTGTTTCGCCATCCCGTTCCTTTTTCAGACGTCATATATGTGGCGCGTTGTATTGCCTCGCGGCTGAAGAGGATCTTCTTGTCGTGATTATCTTTACACGTTTTTATTTTTTCCTGTTTGTTCGATAAGAGAACGATCCCCCCAATCACGTCGAGGTGGATGTGGAACATGTAATCTGCGACGATCATTCCTTTGAACGGCGTTTTCGAAGCGATGTTCTCCATCCGAGCTGTGTTCGACGCGTTGTGGACGACGATAATGCCGGACGGATTTTCTCCCAGCCAGGCGAATTTCCACGACACTCCCTCCGGAAGTTCTACGTACGTAACGCCCCGAAGAGGAAATGTGAGGTCCTTCGGGTCTGTGACATACTGGCTGCCACCGCGCCCGCTGAGAGCGACCTCTTTCAACGAACCGCCCGGGAACCCGAAGACCCCGTCAGGGTCATTCGGGAAACCGGCGCTCCAGTTATAGTTTTGCTCGATGCATGCCGGGTTATGCGGGGAACCAACAGAGTAATTCGTTCCGTCACTGCCGGTACCGCCAATTGATGCATTACCCACATTTTTAAAGGGGAAACCGGTCGAAATTCCATAGACACCCCCGACATCTTCTAGGCTTCCGCTCTCGGTATGGTTCCTTCCATCGATCTGCAGGTCGCCGACAGCTTTGTCCAAAACACCGTTGGTAGTAATGGCTCCTCGTAAGGCGTCCGGAACGAAGCCGAGTGTCTTGCCGGCGTAAACCACAACATCGTGTGTGCTTTTTCCGTATTCTGCCTGAAGGACCAGCTTGACGACGTCCACATCGCCCTCGCCAACAGTGATTGTTGTATCGTAGAGCGAATAGGTCAGCGTGTGGTCCCCGACTTCGGAAAAAATCGAAGAGGGTAACTCTGCCGGATAATTGACACGCAGTGTCGCGCTATCCGCGTACATACCCAGCACGTACGACGCGGCTTCGTTAGCAAGGCTGCGCGAGAGCGCCCCGTCGAAGTACCGGACGAGGTTCTCCGTCGCCTGCTCGGACGCCCGGTTGAGCTGGATGTTCATCACGCCGACGGTTATCGACGCTCCGAGGATCATGATGAGCGATGCGCGGCCCACTTACCAGCCCCCGATGTTTTTAGGATGGATGCTTTTTTGTACCTTCACAGGAATATAGGTTGTGTCCAACGGGTCGCTCGGCTCCACAGCAAACGAAAATGAAATTAAGCGGACGACGGTGCGGTTGCGTTCATACTTCAACGAATCGTACGGGAGTGTCCTGTTGGCTGTGTCCTGGTACGCAAAATAAAAATATGTAAGACCGGATGCCACGTTCAGAGCGCTTCCGGTATTGAGCGTGCGGAACAGAGGCCTATCATGGATGTTTTTCGTGTCGGGGAAGAACGTCGAATCTCCCACGGAGTACCTGATGGAATCCACTACGCCGTTGTCGTCGAGGTCCGCGAGAAACACAACCGCCAAGGACTCAGCGCGCAGCACGGGTATCGAGCTTGCGCGGTAGCCTATCTTATATAAATCGTTCTCGAAAATCTGCAGCAATTCGACCGATGCTTGCTGCGAGATGAGATCCTGCGATCGCTGGAAAGCCGTTGTGCTGAGGTTATAATTCAGCGAGAGGATAATGAGAACGACAAGCCCGCCGATGATAAACGATCCTATGAGGTCTGTGGTTGAGCCCATCTCACACTATTGGTAAAATACATGGTATAATTTCAACGTGTCTTGCAGTCCGGGTGCAAACGCTTTGACTTCGACTTTCTTCACGAGCGTCTGCTTAGAGGTGGAAATGATCGTTGTATTGTTTGGGTCGACGTAAAAGACATCGACGGTGACATTGATCGTTCCGAAGACCGGGTGGTTAGATGTTATTTCTAGTCCCTTGTAGTCGTCCACATCGTTAAAGTTCGGGTACTCCTCGCCTTTTTCTTTCCCTATCAATCCGGGCGGTGTGAAGTCCGAGGCCTTCTTTCCCTTACTCCAACCCGGCGGCACTTTCTTCGCTCCCTTGCCCGTAAATAAACTTCCCGAGCTGGTCGGTATGTCTGAGACCGCTTCGTCGAAAGCTTTGGAGCTGATTTCCTGAATCAGATTCTCGGCTTCTGCTATAGTCGCGATCATGGCCTGCGTTTCCAGCAAATTGGCGTAGCTCGAAAGCATCGTCCGGTTTGCTGAAAGCGAGAGCAGCGAAAGCAGCACAAGCGCTCCGAGAATCAGAAATGAATTTGTTCCAGACATACTAAGATAGTGCTGCCATAGTTCATAAGACAGTCGTCACGTGAAGGCGTATTGAACCGCCCTGAGACACCCCATTACCAAAATGGGCACAACATCTGTGCCCTACGGTTAATTCCGTAAGCTACTAAGGATTTGCGTAAAATATGAGAAAAAGGCTAAGGAATACCTATGATATCCGGCATGCACATATCAAGCATTAAAGCGCAATGCCCCAAACCGACACATGCTGTATCAATTCGAGGCATTGCTTGGGGGGAGGCCAACAGTGGCCTGCCGCTACTTATTTTTCATACCATGAGAGCACTTCATAACTTCCGGTGGTCGGGAAGAATGGAGGCTTGAGGATCATCAAGCGTTCGTCATAACGATAGCGTTTAGAGTAGCCGTGGAGGATTGTATTGCCGGAAAACTGCCCCACCGGTCCGCGCTCGTCCTGTGTAATGCCGCCGAGCAAATCTATTTTTCCGCGAGGGGATCCGCTATCATAATTCTGTGCAGTCAACCCCCCCTTCAGCGAGAAGAGAGCGGCCTGGATAACGATATCGTTTTGGTTCGGGGTATTGTCTGTAATGATAATGTCCTGCTCGGCGCAAATGCCTAACAGGTCGGTTGAATCCGGGTACACCTTGGGGTCGTACTTGTACTTTACGTCATCGTCCAAATACACCTTTCCTTTGGTAGAGCTCGACCCCTGTAATGCGCCGACAGTGTATTTTCCTGTGATGGTTCCCTTCAAGCGCAGGTTTCCTCTTTCGACGGCAATCGCTCCGTTCGGCGCCCACGTCGGCAAGTAAACCATGGTTGCTGCTGCCGAACCGATTTTCACCAGTGCGCTATCGTTTTTAAATTCGATCTCAACATCGCTGTTGTAGATATACTGTCCGCCTGCAGTTGCCGCGGCTTTCAGGGGTGATAAATTTGCCGGCAAATTCAGGGACACGCCGGATTGAAAATCCCCGTAAAATTTCGGGTCGGCGCTGCTATTGTACTTAATCAACCCATTCTTCGAAGTCACTTTTCCATAGAACACGGGCGAGTTATTTACACGAAGATAGTCCTGCGTATGCATCGGTCCCCATACTGTGTCTTTCGTCGTCCACCAAATGTTGCCTTCCTGCACGCTGTAATACGAGAATTTTGAAAAGCTGCTGGGCTGCAGGATTACTACCACCGTATCGTAATAATTGTTATAGGAGGCAGTCACAACCAGCTTCAGCGTGCTGTCGGATTGTGTTGTAATACTGGCGTTGACCCTTCCGCCCAAGAGTTCCTTATTCGAGAATCCCGTGCGCCAGTTAGGCTGTTCATAGATCTTTTGAGCAGCAATACTCGCACCGCTGTTCACAATATTGTGCGCGACGGTTCGCTCGTAATAATCGGTGTAATTCTCGTATGCGCGGTTGGAGACTTTCGAGATGTTGAATCCCATCATCATCAACACCGTCGTGTAGCTCATAACCATAATCATTGATGCGCGTCCCATGGAAATAGCCTTTCGTTGGTATTCTTATCTGTTACGAAGATTGCGTGCAGCCAAACGGATCTGCCGCCAGTACATCTGGAAATCCGCCAGCGTGTCGTTCGACGCCGTATAGCGCACGTCGAACGGCGCGAAACTTTCAATTTGCAGGGATATTTCCATCGAGTGGATTTCCCTCGGCTCGGCAATGGGGAACGTCAGCGTGTCGCCGAGCGCGTTGAAAAACTTGAATTGGAACTGCGTAACGCCCATTTCAAGACGCTGCGGTGTTTGGTTATTCACTTTCCGATACAGAACACGGTCGCGCGGATTGAGCGTCGCGGTCATTTCACTTGGTGGCCCGATGTAGTATTCGACGGAATCCACATCGTCGTTGCTGCCGTCAATTTCATCGTTTACGTCGATCCAGAAGCGGATCCTGCTCGTATCGGCGAGGCGGATCGCATCGGCTGGGTCTTTTATTGCCTTGTAATCGCGGCAGTAGCCGATACGCCGGAAATCATGCTCTAAAATGCCTGTCAGAGCAGTCATATTCTGCTGGAGCGTCAGGTTCGAGTGATACAGAATCGTCGTCTCGTTCGCCTGGTCGTTCAGCCGCAGCGCCGTCATGAGCAAAAAGCCCGAGATAATGACCGAGGTGATAATATCCAGTATTGTTGAGGAGCCCATAATCGATGTCCTTTAGAAAAGGGGAATACGCTCGTTGTTGTCTAGCCTAGCGAAACGCTCTATCTAAATGCCCAATAGCTGAAAATGTACGACATGCGCAAGGTGTCGCTTGTCGAAATGCCGGTCACGGTCACATCCATACGCTTGTGAAATGTTTTTGTACCCGGGGGAAGAATGTCCTCGGGGTCATCGGCATCGATGTACCTGACCGTAGAATTCACAGTCAGTGCGTCAACACCCGGGATGGTATCCGTTTTCGCGAAGTTGTGATAGTCGTCGAAGTCGTCAAAGTCCGGATAGACGTCCACCGTATCGGTTCCCTTCCAATCCGTTCCCCATAGTGCTGAAGCGGCGTCCGTCAGCAACGCGGACGACGTAACAATATCGCTCACGGTCTTTTGGTCAAACGCCTTGCCGGAGGCTTCTTCAACGCGCGAGATTGCCAGCGAAATCATGTACACGCCGATTTCTGTTTGCTGAAGGATGATGCCGTGCGTGAGCGAGGAGCGGTTGGTGGTGAGCACCGTGTAGCCCAACAGCACCATCGCGCCTATTGTCATCATCGTTTGTCCGGTATTCATAAGTTGAAAGTCCTATGTGTTTTCAGTAAACGGATACTCTCATACCTGCAACTGCCGTGCCGATGAAAAAAAGACTGAGATTCCTAAGGAATCCCAAAAATGAGAAGAAAAAAAGTGGGCGGATTTAGCCCACTTGGGCGGATAAAGCCCAGAAGGGTTGATTCTGAAGTGAGGAACCAATAGACTATTTGAAGGGGAAATCGAGTCTCGCGCGCCTAACGGATTGCCTATGGAGAATTAAACTATGAAACCATACATCGCTTTTTATATCATATTGATTTGTTCATTCAGCAGAACCGCATCAGCTCAGCCTCAACTGTGGAACGTCTACTCAACGTCAGACCAGCCATTTGTCAACGTCGCTGTTGATAAATACCAAGCAGATTCGTTATACGTAAAGTCCATGAATCAACAGTTTGTTTTTCACCAGGACTCCATTCGGTATTTAATAAAGGAAAAACAAGTCAAAATTTGGAACTGGATTTCTGATTGGTGCTATTGTGGGATATTTGTTTATGAATTCGATATCGTATAGCTCGGATGGGAGTTTTGCTTTTTGGGGAGAAATGGGTAAGGCACTGTCCTCGGCGCTTGGCGTTCTATTCGGTGGATTTTTAGGAGGGACAATTGGGGCAGCACAAGGTATTGATACAAAATATCAAATGGATGAACTGGATTCTGAAGGCAAAAGAAAATTGCTTAGTAGGTTATTTCCCAAAGTCGAATAACGGAGACCGTCTATACGAGAACCTTGCTTAAAACAACAAACCCCCAACTCATCGTTAGGGGTTTGTTGTTTTTACTTACTACTTAATACTTCTTACTCAACTACTCCATTACTCCGCCGCATCACTCCTTCAGCTTCAACTCCTTAATCTTCTCAAACAACTGCCGCCGGTTAATGCCCAACAGCTTTGCGGCTTTGGAGCGGTTCCACTTGGCTTTTTCCAATGCGCGTTGGATGAGGTCACGCTCAACAGTCTGAAGCGCTTTGTGGAGATTGAGCGAGGAGCGCTCGCCAAGCGGTAAGCCGCCCGTGTCCCCAGCCCTAGGCAATGACAAATGGTCTTGTGTAATTACTTTCCCCGAAGCCAGCACGGTCGCGCGCTGGATCACGTTCTCCAGCTCACGCACGTTCCCTGGCCAGGGATAGTCCGCCAGCCTGGTGAGGAGTTTCGGGTCCGCAGTGAGATTGCGTTTGCCGCCCGTCCCCTTGTGGCTCGCCCCCACGGGGCCGTATTTTTTGAGAAAATGTTTCACAAGCAATGCAATGTCTTCCTTGCGTTCGCGCAGCGGAGGCAGGGAAAGGTGCACCACCTGCAGCCGGAAGTACAAATCCTTCCGGAATCGCCCGGCCTTCACCTCGTCCTGCAGCGTTCTGTTCGTTGCGGCGAGTATTCGTACGTCCACCCGGATGGTCTCCGCCCCGCCGACGCGTTGGAACTCGCTTTGCTCCAGCACGCGCAACAGCTTCGACTGTAATTGCGTGCTCATTTCTGAAACTTCGTCTAAAAACAGCGTCCCTTTATGCGCAAGCTCGAACCTGCCGATGCGCCGAGCCTCCGCCCCGGTGAACGCCCCGCGTTCGTGCCCGAAGAGCTCGCTTTCCAGCAGGCTCTCCGGTATCGCCGCGCAATTAATCTTGACGAACGGCTCGCCCCGCCGCTCCGAGTGGTACCAGAGCGCGTTTGCCACCAGCTCCTTGCCCGTTCCGGTCTCGCCCTCTATTAATACCGTCGCGTTGGATGGGGCCACCTGCCCGATCATTTTAAATATCTTCTGCATTGCAGGGCTTTTGCTCACCAGCTGGTCGGGCTGGAACTCGCTGGACTCCCTTTCCGCGATGAATTGCTGCAACGCCTCCACACGCGTCGAAAGCTGGCGGTGTTCAAACGCGCGCCGAATAACCGTCGAAAGCTCGTCCAGGTCGAACGGCTTCGTCAGGTAGTCGAACGCGCCTTCTTTCATTGCCTCGATGGCTTTCTCGCTCGTTCCGTACGCCGTGAACACGATAACAGGCAAGTCCGGCGCGATTTTCCGGTACTGCTTCAACGCCGTCAAGCCATCCATGTTCGGCATGCGGATATCGAGCAGGGCGGCGTGGTAGGTCTTCTGCTTCAACAGCTTTAAACCCGCGAGCCCGTCTTCCGCTTCATCAACGTCGATGCCTTCAGCCCCAAGGGCGTCTTTAATGTTCAATCTGCTGATGGCTTCATCATCGACGACTAAAACCGTGTTACGTGTTTTCATGCGGTTATGACCGGTTGTGTTGTTTATGTTCCCGCTTATGCTCATTGTTCTCCAGTTGCAGCGATACAACGAATCGCGCACCGCCCGTTGCACCGCGTTCGTACCGGATCGTTCCGTTGTGTGCGCGGACGATTTCATAGGCAATCGAAAGCCCTAAACCTACGCCGGAATGTTTTGTGGTGTAGAACGGGTCGAAGATCTTCGGTACGGCCTCCGGGTCCACACCGCCTCCGGAATCCTCCACCGCGACAAGGAGCGTCTTATATTCCGTTGCCTCCTGTGTGTTGATTCGCAGTATGCCTCCGTCCGCCATCGCGTCCAGCGAATTCTTAACGAGATTCTGGAACACCTTCCGAATTTCTGAAGTGTCCGCTAACACATGCGGCTCGCCCGGCGCGTATTCACGCTCGACGCGTACGCGTTGTTTTTTCGCATCGGGTGAAATTTCTTCGATAAATTGGTCTAAGAACTCGTGGATGTTGACTCTCTGCATCTGCGGCGATTTTCGTTTGGCGAACAGAAGGAGCTTCTGCACGATAAGCTCCATACGGTCGAGCTGTTCAACAACCAGCCGCATCGAGTTTGGCGTCGGGCCTTCCGGAGAGCTCCGCGTTTTGTTTTTTTGCTTTTTGGTGCTGCGCATCGCCTGCTGCCAGAGTTGAATGCGGGTCTTGATGCCAGCCAACGGTGTGCGGACTTCGTGCGCTACCCCGGCGATAAGCTGTCCGAGCGAGGCGAGCTTTTCTTTCTGCTGAATAGTGCGCTGCAAATCCTCTTTCTCGCGCTGCTGTTGGAGTACCGTGTTCGCCAGCTCGTTGATCGACCCGGCAATGCTGCCCATTTCCGAGCTGGAGACGGGCAACCGCGTTGTCAGGTCGCCCTTCATTTTTGCGAGGCCGTCCTGTATTGTGTTGACATCGCGCTTCAATGTGATGACGAACGACACCGCGAGAAGAATCCCCAGCACGATTACAAACTGCAAGAATAACGTCACGCCCTGAGGCCAGGCGCTGGAAAGCTCGTCTCCGAGGTCGTCGAACGCCCACGCCGCGCCGACCACACGATTGCGGGCATACACCGGAGCGGTCACAATGAGAAAACTCGCTGCCGGCGACTCATAATGTGTCCACTGCTCGCGCTGTTCATTGTACGTTGTTTGTAAAATCGGGGGGATGAACTGCTTAAACGTCCTCGCATTGACCAGCGTCGTTGTTTGGGGGCTTGTCATCGGGTACACGAGCTCGCGGTTCCAGAGGACGTGGAAAAACCCTATTTCGACATCAGGCGCATTCACCAGCTCCTCGCGCGTAATCGCGTTGAACTGTTCGAGTAGCTCGGGCCTCTCTGCAAGCTGCGTTTGCTCCATTTGCTCAGGTGCAACGAAGTTTAAGACTGTGCTGTAGCGCCGTGCGATATTCCCAGTCAGCGAGTTCAGTCGCTCGCGGTTGAGCCGCACAATGCTTTCCCGCGCGCCTTCGATAGCATTGGCGATATACACCGTCGCGCTCACCACGCCGAGAATCAATATCCCGACGGTAATAAAAACCTGTGCCCTGAGTGAAAGATGTTTCATATTCGCCATCGTTGCATCGTGCCGAAACAATATACGAGGAGCGGGGCTGACAATCAATTTTCAAGCGACAAGCACCTTGCATTCCATCGCAGGCATCTCTATATTATACCGAATTCCTCGAAATTCTCTCCAACAGGAAATGAACAATCCTTCGCGTATTGCCATCGATTCTTCCCGGCAAGTGCTGGAAATGTTTAACAAACTCCGGCTGCTTATCGTCGAAGGGTTGGTGAAGCTCAACCTCTCGCAGGATATTCTCTTTCTGTTCTTCGCCTCTCTTGTCGGCATCGGTGCCGGATACGGCGCGGTGCTGTTCCATGAAGCCATCAAGCTTGTGCAGGAGTTGTTATTTGTTTCGCTGCACGGCGTATACAACGGGGAGCCGTGGTCGCAGTACCTCGTGGCGCTCTATCCAGCGCTGGGCGGGCTTGCCGTCGGCGTTATCGCATACTACATGTCGCCGGAGTCGCGGGGACACGGTGTGCCGGATGTTATTAAGGCGGTGATTGCACGCGGCGGCTACATGAAATCATCTCTCGTCGTATACAAAACAGTCACATCCGCACTCAGCATCGGCTCAGGCGGAGGCGCCGGAAGAGAAGGGCCTATCGTACAGATCGGCGCCGTCATTGGCTCAGCGGTTGGACAATTCTTCCGGCTTTCCAGCGATCGACTGCGCACGCTTGTTGCCTGCGGCGCGGCGGGCGGGATTTCTGCCATTTTCAACGCCCCGTTAGGCGGAGTGATGTTCGCCCTGGAGATTATCATCGGCGACTTCAGTGTCCGGACATTCAGCCCCATCGTTGTTTCATCCGTCGTCGCCACCGCTGTTGCGCGCAGTTACTTAGGCGACCACCCAACATTCGTCCCAACGAATTACGCATTGGTTTCCAACTGGGAGCTTGTGTTTTATTTGTTCTTAGGGATGATGGCGGGCGTCGTTTCCGTCTGGTTTACAAGGCTCGTCTTTGCGACGGAAGACTATTTTACCAAGCTCAAGAAAATTCCCAAAATACTCCAGCCCGCCGTCGGTGGGTTGTGTGTCGGCGTCATGTTGATTTGGGTGCCGTCGCTTGCAGGCTTTTCATACGACATCAACAACCAGGCGATTCTGGGCGAGGCGAGCATCCTCATTCTCGGCATCGTCTTTATCCTCAAGCCGATCGCCGTAGGCCTGACGCTTGGCTCCGGCGGCTCGGGCGGCGTGTTTGCCCCCGCCATGAAGGCGGGCGCGGCGTTCGGCGGCGTAATGGGGTTCGCTTTGCATTACCTGTTCCCGGAATTCACCGGCAGCTCGGGCGCGTACGCGCTCGTCGGCATGGGCGCGATGGCGCCGGCACCATGCACGCCCCGCTTACCGCAATCATCATTATCTTCGAGATTTCCGATACCTATCAGGTTATTTTGCCCATCATGTTTGCCGCCGTCAGTTCCGCCGTCGTCTCGCGGCTCTTCATGAAGCAATCAATTTATACCATTCCGCTGGAGCGGGAGGGAATCGAGATCGGCTACGGCATTAACCTCTCCATTATCCATCGCGTGACGGTAGGCAGTATTATGCGGAAAAAATTCACCCGCGTCAGCAGAGCCTCAACCATGCGCGAGCTACTGCGGCTGGTAGAACTGAAAGACCAAACGGTCATCCCCGTCGCCGACGAGAAAGATGTGTTCGTGGGGCTGATTAGCTTTCAGGATTTGCGCCCCGCTCTCCGAAACCCCGACGACGGAACCGACCTGCGCGCGGAGGATATTATGGTAAAGGACACGCCGGTACTGCTGGAACATGATTCGCTCGACAAAGCGTTAAAGACATTCGAGTTGATCGACATCGACGCGCTGCCGGTTGTCGCCGACGCCAAGACGCGCAAGATTATCGGCATGGTGTACTATGACGAAGCGCTGCGGCGCTACCGCAAGGAAGTCCTGCTCCGGTCGGAACGGTAACAATCATCACAGCACCTAAACCTGCGAGGTTTTTAAAACCTCGCAGGTTTTTCTTTTTGTCGAGTTTTTCGCATACCGCAAACCCCACATCCCACATCCCACATCCAAAAACCCGTTCTTTTCCTAATGTTCTCCGCGATTTTACATTTTCAAATTTTATTAATTTTTCGCTTGACAATGTAATTTTCATCATTATATTTATATACATTATAAATTATACGTAGAAAACGTAAACGATGCAGCCGGCGTGGCCACGCTGCCTGCATTGAGTGTGTCATTCATCCTAACCCCCTTTAGGGGCTGTCCCAACCGGGGTTCGCGGTAGGAGCCACACGACGCAAGTCCGCACCAGACGGATTTGGGCTTCTGAACCCCATGAGCCTGTCCGGCAGTCTGTAATGCCGGAAGGGCCGAGCGGACAAGTCATCTTCTTTAACATCCTCGGTGAGACGCCCCTTTCGGTTAGGATAA
>JAKEEG010000001.1 GCA_022616555.1 Ignavibacteriota bacterium
GCAGACGAGGGTTCATCCCCGAAAATCCACCCGCGCGTTCCGCCGGGCCACGAATGCTTTCCGCCGAGGATGGTGTAAAGCACAACTTCTGTCCCTTTAATGCCGTTGGCATACCGCTCGACCTCAACATCGTTACTCTCTGACCGCTCAGGCCTTGTCGCACAGGCATTATGCCCAACCCAGAACTGAATTGCATGGGACACCGGCTGGTCGATACGCGGATGGGAATCTGCCTGTTTGCGAGGCACACCGCCTTCATATAACACGTGGTTATCTTCCGTGCCATGGAACGCGATGACCGACACGGGGTGCGACGGCGCGCATGGCTCGAAATTCATCGCGCCGGCAACCGGGGCAATCGCTGCTATTTTGTCCGAGAGCTTGCACGCCAGGCGGTACGCCATCATAGCGCCGTTGGACATCCCCGTGACATACACGCGGGTTGTGTCATGACCGTAGTCCCGCTGCAGTTGCCCAAGCATCGCGCGAATAAACCCGACGTCGTCAACGCCGGAATCCAGCGCATAACCACAGCAATTGCCTGCGTTCCAAGTCAGGAGGCGGCTTTTGAAGAACCGGTTCGTCCCCTTCGGATACACGGCGATAAACCCTGCTGTATCTGACTTTTTGCTCATGCGTGACGTACGCGCGGCGTTTTCCGCATTGCCTCCGCCTCCATGCAACACAATCACCAACGGCAAGGCTGTCTTACCGTCGTACACAGACGGAAGATGGACAAGATAGCTCCGCTCTTGTTCTGAAACGGTTATTGAGTGTCCAATATCCTTGCCCTGCCCTGCGGATGTATGAACGATGGTACCAAGATAGACGAAGCAGAGAACGCAAAGTTTTTGAACACTTATGTGCATTAGACACGACCGCCCTTATGTTAGCTTAATATAAACAAAAATGACCGTTAGTTAGACACCAACGGTCATTTTGCGTTTAAGAGCACATCAGATACATCAATGACTCAGTTGTTTCTTTCTCCTTGTTGACGTCGAAGGTGGCGTAGGAGGCTCCTGCATAGGAATGGTTTCCAACTCCGCCGTATTACGGAACGAGCGAATCAACCCCGATATCCACACGTGCAACGATTCTAGCGACGAGTAAAATGTGGGAACGATAACGAGCGTGAGGAACGATGAGATCGTCAAGCCGGAAATTACCGCGAGCCCCAGGGGACCCCAGAATGCCGCGCTCTCTGCACCCACAACGAAATACAAACCGCGCCAGTCGAAGTCAAAGCCTGTCGCTAACGGTAGGATACCAAGCACAGTCGTCGCGGCAGTCAACAGGACCGGGCGCAAACGAGTGCGACCCGCCTCGAGCAATGCCTCATCGAGCGGCATGCCTTCTTCGCGCTTGCGCTTGGCAAAATCAAGGAGCACGATGGCATTTTTCACCACGATGCCGGCGAGCGCGATCACCCCCACGCCTGTCATAATGATGCTGAACGGCGACCGCGTCACCAACAACCCGATGAACACTCCGATGAGCGCAAGCACCACGGAAAACATAATCACAAACGGCACCTTAAGCGAATTGAACTCAGACACAAGAATCAAAAATACCATCAGGATCGTCGTAATGAATGCGCGGCCAAGGAATGCCATCGCCTTCTGCTGCTCTTCATCTTCGCCCGTAAACTTGATCGTGTACCCGGAAGGCAGTTCAAAGCTTGCGAGGTTTGCCTTTACCTCGTCCAGCACTTCAGTCGGCAAGCGGCCTTCGACGTTGCCGGTGATCGTGATGACTCGCTTCATATCCTTGCGACGGATGTCAGTCAGGCTGGAGGTCTCGCGGATATCCGCTACCGCTGTGACCGGTATCTGCATCAGCGTGCCGCGACGGTTCATGAACGTTACCCGCACCTGCTCCAAATCATCCGCCGACAAACGTTGGTCCTCCTGCAGGCGCACGCGAATCTTGTACTCGTCCTCACCGACACGGTATTTTGAAGCCTCGATGCCGTTGATGGCTGCGCGTACGGTGTTCGCAATTTGACCGGTATTTGTCCAGAACAGGCCTGCTTTCTCGCGGTCGACGACCACCTCAATCTCAGGCTTGCCGACGTTGTAATCGTCCTTCAAATCGACAAGGTTCGGAATGCTCTTAATCTGTTGCCGAATAGCAGCGCTCAAACGCGCCAGCTCTGTATAATCGTCTCCAGCAATTTCGATGCTGACTGGAGCACCAACAGGGGGACCCATTTCCAGCTGGTTGACGCGAACCTCCGCGCCGGTGACGTTTGTCGCTTTCTTCCGCATGTCCTCCATGGTCGCAAAGCTGCTTTGCGAACGCTCCGTTTTTTGCAGGAAGTTCACAGAAATGCTCGCCTTGTTGGACGTCCCCTGCCCACCGCCGAAATCGAACGGGTCGTCCGAAGTGCCGACGTTGGAAACCACAAACTCCATATCTTCGCGTCCTGACACCTGCTTCAACCGATCCTCGACGACATCTGCGATGCCGTTGGTCACATCAAGTGACGTTCCGGCCGGCGTTTGAATGCTGACGTTCACTTGTTGGGGTTCCACGTTCGGAAAGAACTCCATCCCGGTGCCAAAAAAGACCATACTGGTGACTACCACGATTAGCAATCCAAAAGCACCCGAAATTGTCAATATCTTGTGTTGCAGTGTCCATCGAAGTGTTTTTACATACTGTTCCTGCAGCCACGGGAACGTTTGCTGGTCGACCTTATGGTAGAACACCGTCAGCGGATTATATTTCTTCCACCACCTTGGATGCTCAAGGTTCTGCTTGGCTTTCCACATCTCCCGCTTGTAGTTAATCCACTGGGCGCCCTGCACCGGACTAATGACGAACGCGACAAACAACGACGCTCCAAGAGTCACAATGAGCGTGATGGGCAAGTACCACATGAAGTCACCCACAACACCAGGCCAAAAGAGGAGCGGGATAAACGGCGCGACAGTAGTAAGAGTTGCTGTCGCGACTGGCATCGCAACCTCGCTTACGCCATCTTTCGCTGCTTCAATCACCCCTTTATTATATTCCTGCTGATGGCGATAGATGTTTTCGATTACAACGATCGCGTCATCAACTAGAATGCCGAGCACAAGCACCAGCGCAAAGAGCACAACGAAATTCAGCGTGATGCCGAATGCACTCAGCACCATAAAACCGATGAACATCGACAGCGGAATGGAGGTAGCCACGAGCAAGGAGTTTTTAAAACCGAAGAACATGAACAACGACAGCACGACGAGGAACATACCCGTCATGATGCTGTTCTCCAGCTCGTGCACCGACCTCTCAATTTCTAACGACTGGTCGTTAGAAACGACCAAATTGATACCCGCGGGGAGCTTCTTTTGTTCCTGCTCCACAACCTGTTTCACTTCGCTGGCAATGCGGAGCAAGTTTTCGCCCGCGCGCTTGCGCACAGCCAGCGAAACGACTTCCGTGTCGTTTAACCGCGCATAGGTCTGGCGGTCTTCGAACGAGTAATCCACTTTCGCCACGTCGCGCAGATAAATCGCTTTGCCGTTTTGAATTTTGATGATAATGTCTTCGAGCGGCCGCACATCTTTAAACTCGCCGGGCACACGGACGGAAAACGTCGTGCGTCCGTCGTCGATAGAGCCGCCTGGCATCGAAAGGTTCTCGTTGCGGACGGCTGTCACTACATCGTCGAACCCAATCTGGTACGCATTCATGCGATACACATCGACGTTCACCTGCACTTCGGGCGTCAGGCCGCCGTTTAGGTCGGCACTCAATACGCCGGAAATCGATTCTACCTTATCCTGCAAATCCTCGGCGATTTTCTTCAGGCGCGCGAGACCAACATCTCCACCGACGTTGACAAAAAGAATAGGGAACTCGCTGAAGTTGATTTCTGATACAATCGGCTCTAAAATATCGGCCGGCAAATCCGGACGCGTCGAGTTGACTTTATCCCTCACGCGGCGCAAAGCATCATCAATGTCGATCCCCGTATTGAACTCAACCCGGATCGTTGACAAGCCCTCTTTGGAGACCGATGTAATCTGCTTAATGTCGCTGAGCGATTTTAATTCACGCTCCATAGGCTGTGTCACCAGCCCTTCGATGTCGGTCGGTGAAACACCGATATACGGCACCGAGACAATGACCAACGGGATGGTAATATCGGGAGCCGCCTCACGGGGCATATTGCTGTATGTCGACCACCCGATGAAAACAATCAGCGCGGTGAGAATATACACCGCCACTTTATTATCGACTGCTGTGTTCCATATTCGCATAACGGTTTCTCGTCTTCTATTGTAATTAGGGTGAAGAACCGTCCAACCGGGTTCTTCATGCTCTTACGCTCGGATCACTATCCTTGCGCCTGTATCAACTGGCCGTTGACCAGTTTTTGGAAACCTTCAATGATCACGCGGTCGCCCGGGTTCAATCCTTCAAGTACTTCCACTCTGCTCCCGCTACGTGAACCGAGTTTCACCACGCGCTCTTCGGCGCGGCCGTTCTTTACGACAAAGACCACCAGCTTGTTCCGGTCGACCTGCTGAACGATATGGTCGCTGATAAGAATCGCTCCAGAGCGCCGTGACCGAACAATGTGCACCTTCGCAACCATTTCGGGCTTCAACTGCATTCCGGGATTATTAATGACGATTTCCACTGGAAGCGTCCGGTTGTTGGGCGACACTGCCGAGCCGACGAAGCTCACTTTGCCTGCGAGCGTATCACCGCCTATAGCCTCTACCACTACGCGAGCTGTAGCGCCCATCGAGACCGAGCCTGCTTCGCGCTCCGGGATTTCCGCTAAGATTTTGACGGTGCTCAGGTTCACCACGTGCGCGACCGGAACTCCGGGAGGAGCGAACTCGCCGTCGTCCGCAAAGCGGTCGTTCAGCGTGCCGTCAATCGGGCTCCGCAAGTACGCCCGCTCCAAGCGCGCTTTCATCAGGTCAGCCTGCGCTTTCGCTGCATCGCGGTTGTATTCGGAATTCTTCAGCTGCATCTCGCTGATGGCTTGTTCATTGTAAATGGCTTGTTGTTTCTCGAAGTTCAACTCGGCAAGCTTGTATTGTGCGTGTGCGGCGTCGTAGCTTGCCTGCAACACGTCATCCTTCAGCACAGCAAGCACATCGCCTTTGGCAACGCGCTGGCCTTTTTCCACCCGCCACTTTTTAATGACACCGCCCTCTTCAGGGCTCAGCATCACGTCTTCCACCGCTTTCACGATGCCTGCTGTCTGTAACACCTCAGTGAAGGCTTCGGTTTGTATTTCCTTCACCTGCACGGCTGTCGCTTGCGCTTGTTGTTGTTCCTGTTGTTCGGCGCTCGTTTTTGCGTCCGATTCGCCGCAGGCAACGATGAACACGCTCAACGCCGCGATTATTAGAATTGAGAGAAGAATGTGAGTTCTATTCATGGCTAGTGCACCTGCTTTCCAAGTAGATGATTAATTCAATGAACTTTCTGCATACGAAGGAAGCCTGCCGAGCAATTGATCTAGCTCAGCAGACGCCATCACATAATCATATATCGCCTGCATGCGGTTGACCTTCGCCTGTGTGAGCGCGAGCTGGGCATCGTTGACTTCTAATTGAGTACCCGAGCCGCTCGTAAACCGCGTTGTCGCGATTTTGTAGCCGCGCTCAGCTTGCTCCACGGTCCGTTCCTGTGCCGCGATGCGCTTTTGGGATTGTTCAAGCTGAAGCACAACCGAATGCACTGCAGTCTTCATGTTGTTTTCAACGCTGTTTAACTGCTCTTCCGACTTGCGGACTTCCACCTTCGCCTGGTCAACCTTAGCGTTGGTTTGTAATCCTTCAAATAGGTTAATGGAAA
The DNA here is from genome assembly GCA_022616555.1 of Ignavibacteriota bacterium. Classification (GTDB taxonomy): domain Bacteria; phylum Bacteroidota; class Ignavibacteria; order UBA10030; family UBA10030; genus JAKEEG01. Next base: position 5,812 of record JAKEEG010000001.1, read on the forward strand.
ATCGTAGCCCGACAAGGGAGCTTCCGATGAAATCCCGCGTCGAGATTCTCAAATCGTTTTGCGCTGTTTGGTACTGGTAGTTTCCAAAAGCCGCCAGTGTGGGGAGATAATTCGACCGTTGGATGCTGACCAACGCCCTGTTGACATCCACCTGATGGCGCAGCGCTCCTAATGATGGATTATTCTGCAGCACCGTCTCCATGGCTTGTTTGACAATCTCCCCGTCCACAGGGGAATACGAAAGCGACCCTTGCACATTGTACTCTTCCGTCGGCGCAACGCCCATAGTCGCTCGCAAGCCGTCTATGGAGAGCAAGTAATTATTCTCTGCCTGGATCACAGCAGGACGCAAGTTCTCAACTCCAACCGTTGCCCGCAGCTCATCGTATTCCGAGACAATCCCTTGGTTCTTCATGATCTGCACGTTTTTGAGATTGTCCTCCGCATTCTTCAGGTTCTCGCGCATCATCTCGGCTACTTCGTTCGCCAGCAACATGCCGTAGAAAGCCCTGCGGACTTTTGTTATGGTTTCGAGCTGCCGCGCGCGGTACATTTCTTTCGCGGCATCCTGATAAATACTCGCCGCCCCGACGCCGGTAAACACCGCCGAGTTAAACAAAATTTGCTGTGCGCTCAACGTCATATCGATAGAGTGGTCGGAACCGATTTCCACTGCAATCGTTCGTCCACTGTTAAGGTCTTCAAAGTCAGGAAGGAAAAAGACCGGCTTCTTGAGCGCTCGCGTATAGTTTGCTGTCAGGTTAAGCGACGGCAGTGCCGTGCCGATGGCCTCATTGACCTGCGCGTTGGCTTTCTCTACTTCCAGCCGCGCCGACGTCAAATCCTGATTCTTCTCTAACGCAATCTTGATCGCATCATCCAGCGTCAATGTACGCTTCTCTTGCTGCGCAAAAGACCCGGACGACACCAACACCAAAAGCACGACAATCGCTATACTCCAATTACGTACATCAACAAAAATTCTCAGCATAAATTCCTCAATGTTCTAGTTTTTGAACCACAAGGTACTAATACGACGCAGAAATGAGATGCTTTTTCGGTGAACAACGGCAGAGTATCGGTGAATGAACCCTCGTTACCTCCACGCCATTGACCCAAACGCATACGAATTAATTCACTGCAACCTTCGCAACCGGCCAGCTTCGCATGAGCAATGCCTGGTGTTTCCGTTTTGCCTTTTCAGTTAAAATCGATTCCAGCATAAGTGTATTCGACTTGCGCAACACTTCTTCGAGGTCAACGCCCATTCTTTCTTTAAAATATTCCATCTGCGTATCCATGCGCGTCATGATGGCGTTTGAACTCGACCAGAGGATGACAGCCGTTTCCACCGGGTTGAGTTCTGCGCGCACGACGCCTTCGTCTATCCCACGCTGGATCACCCCAATGACCTCTTTCCACACCTTCTGATTCTCCTCTCCGCAATTCATCATCATATCCTCCGACACGCCCTTATGGAACTGCGGGTGCTGGAAGAAATAGAACATGCGGAAGTAATTTCGGTGCTGCTTGAAAAATTCGTAGTAGGCGTCCCCCAGCTTCATCAACTGCACAACGGTCGGCTCTTGAGAAGACGTAGCTTCGGCAAACATATTGTGCAAAATCTCGATGCCCCTCATCATCACCGCGAGATATAAATCCTCTTTGCTCTTGTAATATAGATAGAGCGTACCCTTGCTTAACTCCGCCGCCTCCGCAATTTCGTCCATGGTTGCCGCCTGCAGCCCCTTCTCAAAAAACACCTTCTGAGCGGCGTTGATAATCTCCTCCCGTCGCTGCTCTTTTTCTCTTTCTTTCCTTTCGGGAATACCCATTTTTAGCCCCTGTTTTAATTAATGACTGATGGTCATTTATTACGATATAGTATAGCAAAAAGTTTCACCATCAGCCATTAATTTTTTATTAAATAGTCGTTTGGGAGGCCAATAATCGACATTCCTAATTGCCAAAATTCATTGAAAATATTGATGTTTTTCGTGGTTTTTCGTTATTGTGGACTGCCTCACTTTTGCGTATTATGCCCAAGTAATTATTCTATCCACGAAGGTCACTAAGAGCACGAAAATGGATTGTTAATGCTGCTTTCCCCTTTTTTCGTGGGCTTCGTGCTCTTCGTGGATAAATTATCTTTGAAAGATCTTTGTCTACTGATATAATGGCAGCTCAAAAGACCGGAACCGTAACCTACCGCCACGACCTTTCGCCGTATCTTTCCCTCTTCCGCGTGATGCCGGAAGCTGGAAGCAAATTTCCCCATTACCAAGGCGGGCAATATGTCGCTCTGCGCCGCGACAATTGTCGGCTGACGAAACGCGTGATTCATAAAGACGGATCGATCGAGTACGTGCCCGACCTTGACGCGCAAGGCAACCTGAAGCGTGGGCCGGTCGCGCACTCCTACTCCATCGCTTCCGCGCCATTTGAGACAGAGCAGAACGGCTATCTCGAATTCTACGTGATCCTCGAGCTACAGGAAACCGGCGAGCCGGGACGGCTGACAGAGTCGCTGTTCAATCTTGATCCGAAGGGCGACAACCAGTTGACGTACTTCGAGAAAATCACCGGCGACTTTACGCTCGAGAGCCGCGCGAGAGACGCGAAAAACGTTGTGATGGTTGGGACAGGTACAGGGCTCGCGCCATTCGCCTCCATGCTCAAGCAATTGCACCACGAAGCGAGCAATGGAAAAGCGCACGATATGCGCTTCACACTCTTTCACGCGAACCGGATTTACAGCGAGCTGGCATATCATAACGATCTGATAAAAATCGAGGCAGAACAGAAAATCGATTTTGTGTACGTTCCATCGGTTAGCCGCCCGACAGAGCAAGACTACAAAAATTCAAAAATCGGCAAAGGAAGAGCGAACAACGCACTACGGCATGTCTTCGACATGCCGCTAAAGGAGGAGCAGGAGTTGCGAGCGGCACAGGCGCAAGGAAAGGATGTAGAGGAGGTGAAGGCTTTCTTAGAGCGGACAGTGAAGCCCGTGCTGCCCTCTCATGTCTCAAAGAAAAGTCTGCTCGAACGAATGGATCCCTCTTCCACCGTCATCCTCACCTGCGGCAATCCGCTCTCGATGGCGGATATCGAGTTCATCGCGAAGACGAATAATATAAGGTTTGAGAAGGAAGATTGGTGAGGCGCGTGATTCCCGCAGATTTTAGACAGATTTACACTGATGCGTACACCGGAATGAGTGCGGGAAATCTTAATAAGAAAAGCTTAGTCCGAGGGTAGGCAGAAGGCCAATGGAGAGTTGCTCAAACTTTCCAAACTGCACGTCAAAGTAATTAAACAGTGGATTGGGATAGCCGTAGATGTTATATACATTGAGTTGAAGTTTCCACTTTCCGCCCATCATGTCAAATGTGTGTGTTACACCGACATCGAGTCGATTGTACAGAGGAAGCCGCTCGGAGTTCAGGTCGCCAAAGTCCACCATTTGGCTATATCTTGCATTTTCGAATAGTCCGTTAAACGACATCTCACCCTCGGGGAGTGTTGTTGGTTGACCCGATGCTAGAACAAATGTTGCACCCAACGAAAGTGATTCCATGATCTCCGTGCTGAACATAACGTTGAAAACGTGGTCTCTGTGGAAGGTCGGGGGAAATGGTTCTCCCCTGTTCCTTTCCGCAAACGTTCGTGTTGTTTTGCTCCAAGCATAATTCATCAGTAGATGGAGCGTCTTGCCTTTGCTCTCTGCCGAAATTTCAATTCCATAACTTTTTCCAGTTCCGATCAGAATGCTGTTGGGAAGTTCAGCAGGTTCAACACTCTCGAATCGGTGCCTGATCTGCGGTAAGTTGCGCATATCCTTATAATATACTTCCAGGGTTAGGTTCGTATGTGCAGAAATGCCAAAGGGATCCGGCGGAGTTACCGACACTCCTAAAGCGACTTGGTCGCCTATCTGCGGTTTCAGGAAAGCATTCGAGGGGTAAAGCAATTCAGCAGGTGAAGTGAGAGAAAATGAAGAAAGGGAATGAATAAACTGATAGATTCGGTCGTACGATGCCCTCAAAGACACAAGGGGGGACAGGTGGGACAACAAGGATAGCCTTGGCTCAACCTGCAGATAGCTGCCTGAGGCAAAATATGTCGCCCTCGATCCGCTTGATAATCTCAGCGTAGGGCTGATATCCCACTCCAGCGCGACAAAGGCTGCAGCTTCCCATATATTAAAGTTTGCCGAGTTACGAGACTGGCTTCGATGGTCCGAGAAAACACGGAATTGATGATAGGTCGCAGCCGCTCCGCCGAAAAAATAAACGTTGGGCGACAAAGTTGATTGGATATCGAACTTCAGGCTGTTGTCGATAATCGCCGGTCTTCTAAATAGAGCATTCTCAAACAGAGACTCCCGGTAACTTGAGTAGACAAATGTGGCGTTACTGAAGACAGACGGCGACCAAAACGAGTTGAGCCGAAGAGCGAAGGCGGCGTTCCCCCATGTATTCGTGAGAACGTTCGTTTGATCCTTCAATTCAAAGTTATCGCCCCCGAAATAGCCGCTGACGAATAACCGATTCGATGAAGAAAGCGGAACATTTGCCTTGGCGGTGATATCATAAAATGAGAACGTTGTTAAATCGGTTTCCTGAGAAGCTGGTTGGGCTAGAGATAAAATCGGGTCCAAGTATGTTCTTCGTGCCGCAACGAGGAATGAACCCTCTTCGCTAATAGGCAGCGGACCTTCCACAGCGGCCCGAGCCGATATAACAGATACTCCCCCGCTGACCACGTAGCGTTCGCGATTCCCCTCTTTGAGAGAAACGTTGACAACTGACGAAAGTCGCCCGCCGAACTGGGCGGGTATGCAGGATTTAAGCACTTCCGCCGAGTGGAGAGCCTCCTCCTGAAACACGCTGAAGTATCCGAAGAGATGATTGATGTTGTAAATTGGAAAACCGTCAACGTAATAGAGATTTTGGTCGAATGAACCGCCACGAACATGAATTCCGGTCGTAAGCTCATTGCCTCCCAGCACCCCGGGAGCCGTTTGGAGAAGCTTTGTAATGTCCATTTCCGCACCCGCAATGGGAAGTAATTCAAATTGTTGCAGTGGAAGGGATATTTTCCCTACTGAAAATGATTGTGGGGGCTGGAGCTGCCCTTCAACAACTATTTCGTCCAGAAAGATACTGGTAGTGGAAAGCGCGACATCGAGTCTTGTGTCATCTCGAAGCGAAAGTGAATGCGAAGCAGAATGATAACTGAGCAAGGAGAAGTCCAGCACGACCAAGTCTGCAGGTGCTATTTTGAGAGCGTAATATCCAAAACTATTCGTCAGCGTGAATGACTTGGTCTGCCTAACTCTGACGACGACATTTTCAAGTCTTTCTCCGGAAACACTATCGCGCACGTAGCCGTATACTGTCGCATACTGTGCTGTTGCTAGTCCGGATATTGCGAGAAGTAAGGTGGCCGTGCAAAATAAACGTCTCATGGAAATACACTCATTGTGTCGATGGACATCGCCGCGAAGATTCCGACTCCACCATTGATATTTGTTGGAATTTCCACAAGTTCTTCTCCCAGAAGTGATCCCCCAGATAGGATATCTTCCAGCTGTGCTTGTAATGCGACGTCAAAATCATAGAGTTCCTTATTGATGCGTTTGAGTGCCAAGAAATAGCGTATGGGTGACATTGGTATTGCAACGCTGTTGCGTCTCCAATTTTCAACGAGAACCTTCGTCTTCGTTCCATTTCCTGTTACTTGGATGATATCGCTAAGGAAAGGAAGGAGTAATACCCCAAAGTCAGTTGTGTCTTCAAGAAACCCTTGAACAAAGTAGTAAGAAGTGCCAACGGGAAATTCCGCATCGATCTCGATGTCGAACCGAGGAGGACTTGAGACGCTAGGGAGCGGATAGAAAGATACGATGTTCGTTTGATCCGGAATAGTCGTGACAGCACTTGCGCTTTGCCCTTGATATTCAACATTAAGAGTGATAGTGCCTGCTGAGGGAACGGTGACAACAGAACCCGGCAAGCTATACAGCGTGCGGGAACGAAACGAACTGCCCGGCTGATCAGGCTGCTGCTGTAAGGTATATTCCGTACCGCTTATAGTAACTTTGACAATTGCATTTTGACCACCGCCCGAATTTCCTCCTCCGAACCCTGGTTGATAAGGACTGGTATCGCTCACACGAACGACGATCGAATCGCCACTGGTGAGGTACGCTTCGATGACAATTTTCGACTCATGCTGAGGAAAATCGACGTTAATCTCGCCCTGGCATCCGAGAAAGAATAGAAGCCAGATAAAGCTTAGACTTAAATATTTCATACTCACAATTTAAGAGCAGAGATGCTAAACAGCGCACCTCTGCTCTTCGCTTCAACTATGTTATTGGATATGTCCTAGTATTGATAAATTTTCACCTGCGCTGGACCAGGTCCAATTGACCATGGTTGTCCCCACTGGGAAAACGTGTTTTTATGAAAATCTCCTTCGGAGATCAAGTCGTGCGACCATTCGTAGTTATCTTCATCCCAGACTTGAAGGCGAAAGTTGTCATTATAATATGGCACACCATTAATTGTGATCAAAACTTGTCTTTCGCTCCAAGGTCTTCGTAGGGCCCAGCCTCCCCAATAGCCACCATCCAAGTCATAGTTGTAAATACTTGTTATCATAAAAAAGTATTCTCCAACAGAGTACGGGACGCCTCCGATCGTTCCGGATGTCGCCATTTGTTTCACCTTGATGAAAATCTCCGCTTCACTCTCGAGCCAGCCTTCGTAGCTCTCGATGTTACCTGTGTAGAACTCTCCAACATGGAGTCCTGGGCCGTTGTAGCCGCCACCTCCACCACCGCCACACCCTTCCTCTTCACATTCACAACAAGGGGGCAGATACGCAATATATGGGAGAGAAGGAGGCACAAGCTCCGAAAGATTAAGGCTGGTCCAATTTGGCGCTTTTGTGATTTCATAGTCTAAGGGATCAACGAAATGCACAGACCGAGCTTTAATGGGTTTTCCACTTTTTGGATCTTTCAACCGCGTTTCGAGAGTCAAATACCCCTTATCATCCGTGCGTTCGTTGCTTCTGATCAAAACGTACGGGATAGACTTAGCTCTCTCCTTCGTAATTCGAACAGCAGCACCCGACTTGTCAAAGCCCACAATTTGATCTTCCCCCGATTTTGCGGACACAGAGAAAAGCCACTATCTTGGTGGCAGAAGGAGGTCCGCAATGGAAAGAGTCAAGAAACGGAATCAGTATGA